>NZ_JAMAUK010000017.1:0-96724 GCF_023714395.1 Niallia sp. MER 6
CTTCCCAATGTTGGTGTTTATCAAAAAATATTCTTCTCAATATATTGGTCTCCATAAAATGAAAATACCACAGCTTAAATGACTGTGGTAGACCCAAATTTTTATACTTTCTTATCTTTTAAAAAAACAGCCTAAATGAGGCTGCTTCTTATAGTCAGATTAAAACCTGTCTTGCTCTTTACTTAATATTTTTCCTGTTTCTGCTGAAATGCTCAGCTCTGTTTCCATGCCATCCTTTGCTGTTACTTCTAGGTCATAAATGAATTGAGCGTTATCATCATCTAACTCAAATTCTGTAATGGTGCCATCTGCTTCTTTTAATGCTATTTCTTTCGCTTGCTCTTCTGTTACTTTAATTTTATCAGCAAGCATTTCCTTTGTAATGATGGTGCCGTCTTCTGAATCGACATATATATCATCTTGGTCATCAGCGAATTCTACTTGGTATACACCTGCTCCAGTTTCCGTATACTCTTGCTCTACCTCTTCTACAGCACTATTCTTTTCTTTTGAAGCAATTTCAGCAGCCTCTTGTTTTGATACAGCCGCCGTTTCTGCTGTAAAGCTTTTTACAATACCACCGTTTGCATAGACATCTCTGTCATCAATCAGGTCATATGCAGCTGCTCCGCCAAAACCGATGATTGCTGCACCGATACCGTATTTTAACCATTTAGTTTGTATAATTTTGCTCCACGCTTTTTTTATTGTATTCATTTTTTAATTCCTCCTTTTTCTTATACTTCTATCCTATCCTGAGAAAATGATAAGACTTTAGCAGAAATATGAGAAATTGATGAGAATTCATCGGAGCGTTTTAATCATTGTCCCAATTAATTGATTCAATGGCACCTGTATAGGCATTAATATACATTTTTACTTCTTTATCGCCTTCCGCTTCTATTTCCAATTCATAAACGAGACCGAAATCTTCATCCTCTTCCATATCGATTTCTGAAACAGTTCCTGCGATTTCCTGTAAAGCTATTTCCTCTGCTTTTTCCTTTGAGATATATTCTGTAGTTCCGTCTGCCGCATCTTCTTTAATTTCTCCAGTTTCCCTGTCTAGCAAATAGGCTGTGTCTTTAGCTTCTGTTTTAATAATAAAAGAATAATAGGAAATACTATCTTGGTTTGTTTCTTCAATTGTCAATAAATCACCTGTTATCTGCTCTTGTATCAACGTTTTTGCCTCTTCTTCTTGGATGAGACTAGCTTTGTCGGTAGTATCCTTCACAGATTGTTGAATTAAGGTCTCCACTTTGCCTGTCTTTTTGTTAAGCACTATATTGTATACACCACTGTCTGTTTCAAAAATGATTTGATAAGAAGGTCCTGATTCTCCATCCCTTTGTGAAACACTACTTACTGTGCCTCCATAATTAGACAAGACAAAATCTTTTGCCGCATCCTCTGTTAAAGTACTGCTTTCATCGGCGAAGAAGATAAAATACCCTAAAACCAATAGGACAATAATCAGGAGGAAGCTGCTAATGAGGAGAAGTTTCTTCTTGTTCATCATTTGTCCACCGCCTTTTGTCCTGCAGGGAACATACATGTAAACGTTGTTCCTTTATCTAACTCACTTTCCACTTCAATCATACCATCATGAGCAGTCATGATAAGTTTTGCGATCGACAGTCCTAGCCCAACACCGCCGTTTTCCCGATTTCTCGACATATCAGCACGGTAAAAGCGGTCAAATATTAACGGCTGCTTTTTTTTATCAATACCGATGCCATCATCTTCAACCTTTAAAATAATATTCTCTTGTGTAGTGTTCACTGCCAATTTCACTGTATTTGCTCCATACTTAAAGGCATTATCAAGGAGAATAAGAAGAAGCTGCTTTATTTTTTGCTTATCACCATACAGAATGACTGGCGTGCTTGCCTTTTCAACTAACACGATCCGTCCTGTCGCCATTTCCATATTCTTCGCAGTCTTGATGCAAAGCTTATTCAGCTCAAAGTCTTCCAAATGCAAGACAAGATGATCATCGGCTTTTGCCAGCTCAAGCATTTCATTTGTCATTTCCTTCATACGTACCGCCTCTGATAAAATGGCATCTATTCCTTCCTCTAAAGCATCAGGCTTATTCTTTCCCCAGCGCTTCAGCATGCTGGCATAGCTTTCAATTACAGTAAGCGGAGTTTTCAATTCATGCGAGGCATCATAGACAAATTGTTTTTGCTTATCATATTGCAATTCTAATATAGATATCATTTTGTTAAAGGTGTTCCCAAGCTGATACAATTCATCCTTACTTCTGTCTTGCAATTCAAGCTTTTGAAAACTGCCCTTTGACTGGATCTCCTCCATTGTTTTTATAAGAGACTGAATTGGTGTCAATATGAAACTTGATAGCAATCTTCCAGCCAAAAAAGTCGGCAATATAACGAGAACAGTCCCGATTATCAGAATCAGTCTTAATACATCCAATATACGCAGTGAGCTGTCGATATTTTCAGCCATCTCCAGCTTTACTACACTGCCGTCATTCCAGATGACTGGCAGTGAAGCAACGGCAAACGAGCTTCCATCTTGTTTTAGAACGTTTTCCGATTGGCCAGCTGAAAAGGAATGGTCTATATCAGCATAGCTTGATTCTTTCGTGCTTGTAAAAATCACTGCATTATTTTCGTCAATTGCACGAATCATTCCATTTGCCGGGACGAAGGCACGCAGGAGGGAATTTCTCGTCATTTCTGTTGTTGCACTGTCAAGATTTCCTGCTGCCTGCATCAACTTGCCTGCTGTTTCGTTCACTTCATTTTTAAGGATTTCCTTTTGAAAAACGAAGTAAATGGTCGTATTAAGACAAACCATCATTAGGATTAGCAGCAATGTTGAAAAAACTTGGATGCGCGTTCTGACTCTCATATAGAAGATTCCTTAATGACATAGCCAACCCCGCGAATTGTTTGAATCAGCTGTCTATCAAATTGATAATCGATTTTCTTGCGTAAATATCTTATATAAACATCCACCACATTTGTATCTGCCATAAAATCATAACCCCAAACATGATTCATAATTTGTTCTCTGCTTAACACAATATTTTTATTTTCCATTAAATAAAGAAGCAGCTCAAATTCCCTTGGTGTCAGTTCAATATCGATGTCTGCACGCTTTACGGAATAAGATTTGACAAATACTTTTAAATCATCCACTTCTAGCACTTTTTCCTGCTCTTGTTTCCATTGCATCTTGCTGACGCGAAGGCTTGCCCGAATTCGGGCAAGCAGCTCCTCTATTTGGAATGGCTTTGTCATATAGTCGTTTGCCCCTAAATCAAGGCCTGCTACTTTGTCTGGAATAGAATCTCTTGCAGTCAAAAGAATAACCGGAACATGCACAGCTGCATTGCGGATTCTTCTTAAGACCTCTAAACCGCTTAATTTTGGCAGCATTACATCAAGCAAGACAAGACTCCAGCCTCCCTCAAGCACTTTCTCTAAACCTTTAACACCGGAATGCTCTGCGTGAACTTCATAACCTTCGTATTCGAGCTCCATCGTAATGATTCTTGCGATTTTTTGTTCATCTTCAATAACAAGAATTTTATCCTTTGGCAAACTTCCTCAGCTCCCTATTACATCTCTGGGGGAAATGTTTTTTAGTCATATCTTTACTTTGATATTATCGTAAACACGCACATAAAAAAAGAACTTGCCTTTGAATAAGTGATCTTTATGATCAACTTACACAAGCAAGTTCTTTTTACTATTATGGATTATTTTGATAATTCCTCTGTTAATACAGGAACGATTTGTTTTTTGCGTGATACAACACCTTTAAGCAAGGCTGTGTTATTTTCAAGTTTTACGCCAAATGCCGCTTCCACTGCACTGGTTTTCGTTCCAAGTGCGAGGGCAACAGAATCATTGTTTAAGATATCTGTTACAACAAGCAAGAATAAATCAAGCCCTTTGTCAGCAATCACTTTATTTAATGCATCTTCCAGTTCGCCTTGTTTAGCAAGTACATCATTTGTGTCCACTGCATTAACTTGAGCAACTTCCACTTTATATGACCCCATTGGAAATTCTTTTGCATCAAGGCTGATTAGTTGCTCTACTGTTTTGTCGCTTAAATCTGCACCAGCTTTAAGCATGTCCAAACCATATTGGTCCAAATTAATGCCAGCAATTTCAGCAAGCTCTTGTGCTGCTTTAACATCCTGATCTGTGCAAGTTGGAGATTTAAACAATAATGAATCGGAAATAATTGCAGAAACCATTAAACCTGCAATGTCTTTTTTGATTTCAACATTGTTCTCTTTGTAAAGCTTGTTAAGAATTGTAGCAGTACAGCCAACAGGCTCAGCGCGATAATATAAAGGATCGCTTGTTTCAAAGTTAGCAATACGGTGGTGGTCGATAACTTCCAGGATAGAAACCTCTTTAATATCTTCCACACTTTGCTGGAATTCGTTGTGATCTACAAGAATTACAGAATCTGTTTCCTCTGACGCCTTTTGTATGTATCTTGGAGCTTCAGCTTTGAAGTAATCTAGAGCGAACTTTGTTTCGCCATTGATTTCTCCCAGGCGTACAGCTTCCGCTTCTACACCTAAAGCTTTTTTCAATTCTGCATAAGCGATAGCAGAACAAATCGTATCCGTATCAGGATTTTTGTGACCAAAAACTAAAACTTTTCCCATTCTTTAATTCTCCTTGTAACTGAAATTATTGACATAGATAAACAAGGATGCACTTGTTATCCAATGTATTTATTGTATCATATCGCTAGCAAAAATAAATAATCGATAGACAAAATCTCCTTCTTATTTTATCGGAATTGTATTTTTGCGAAGAAGCATTTGACATAAACTACTAAGATAGCACAACAAAAAAAAGAGGGCTGATGCCCTCTCTTATCTATCAAACTATTAGAATTTAAATTGGTAGTTTTCAATTTCCCAAGCATGGATTTGTGTACGGTAGTTATCCCACTCTTCTTTTTTCGCTGCAACATACTCATAGAATACGTGCTCTCCAAGTGTTTTAAGACCGATTTCTCCTGCTTCTAGTTCAGCGATAGCTGCTTCTAGGCCACCTGGTAGGCTGTCGATGCCCAACTCTTCGCGGCGTGCATCTGTCATGTGGAAGATATCTTCGTTAACAGGTGCTGGAGCTTGCAATCCTTTTTCCACTCCATCAAGACCAGCAGATGCTATTACTGCAAATGTCAAATATGGATTTGATGCTGGATCTGGACAACGCAATTCTACGCGAGTTGCCATGCCTTTTTTAGCTGGAATACGGATTAAAGCTGAACGGTTTGAAGCAGACCAAGCAAGATATACTGGTGCTTCATAGCCAGGTACTAGACGTTTGTAAGAGTTTACTAGCGGGTTTGTAACAGCTACGAAACTCTTAACATTATCAAGGATACCAGCGATGAAAGAGTAAGCTTCACTTGAAAGCTGCAGTTCATCAGACGGATCGAAGAAAATGTTTTCGCCATCCTTGAAGAACGACATGTTAACATGCATTCCTGAACCGTTGATGCCGAATACTGGCTTTGGCATAAATGTTGCATGCAAGCCATATTGTGCTGCGATTGTTTTAACTACCCATTTGTAAGTAGTCGCAAGGTCTGCAGCTCCTAGAGCATCTGCATATTTAAAGTTAATTTCATGCTGGCCTTCTGCTACTTCATGGTGCAATGCTTCAATTGTAAAGCCCATTGCTCGCAAAGTTTTGAAGATTTCAACACGAACCTTTTCACCTAAGTCTTTAGGAGATGGCTCAAAGTATCCGCCTCTGTCACCTAGGACTGTCGTTGGGTAACCTTGTGCATCTGTTTCAAACAAGAAGAATTCCAATTCAGGACCTACAGAAATCGTATATCCTTGTTCTGCTGCACGTGCCACTGTCTTCTTAAGAACATTACGTGTGTCACCTTCAAATAATGTACCATCTGGATTTGTTACAGAGCAAAGGAAGCGTGCTTCTGAATATCCTTCTTCTTCTGTCCAAGGCAACACAACAAATGTGTTTAAATCTGGGGCTAAATAAGAATCTGATTTATTGATAGGTGAGAAACCTTTGATGGAAGAACCATCAATCATGATTTTCCCTTCTACTGCATCATCTAATTGAGCTGCTGTAATTGTGATATTTTTCAAAATCCCTTCAATATCTACAAATTGCATATGCAATAATTCTACATTTTTTTCTTTAATGATACTTTGAATCTGTTCTAATGTAATTTCAGCCATGTCAATTTACCTCACAATTCATGTTCTATTATCTAACTTGAATTCATTATAAGAAATTATTTATAGTTATACAATATCTTTTTTAAAATTTTTTAAATATTTTATAAGATAGCGTTTACATTCTTTTGTTTTTATGTTTGGTTCATTTTTTATAAAAATCCGAAAATTCTGTAAAAAATGAAACTAACTGCTTATTTTCTTTTGAATGCTCGTTTTTTCGCCGTCTTTTAATATTTCCATATTCGAAATAAATAGCATATAGTTGGCTCTATATTCAGTAATTCTCCAAACGTTTTACTGACGAAAGGAGCAAACTGGCTTGGCTTCATGCAGTTTTGCTATCGGCAGCTTCTTTTCCCATTAGGAATGTCTGCACCATTAATCTTGTCAGATTTTCTTCGCTTATTAGCAATTCATGGAAGATAAATCAGGAATTTACAAAACAGTACATGGAGGTAGTGAATCAAGGATTTATGATTAGCCTTTAACAAGCAATCCTTTTCTACTAAAAGCAGTTTTTGAAATAAATTACTTTATAAATTATTTGAATAGTGTTAATTTTTAAAATAAATTATTTTTTAAGAGGATGGTGTTTAAAGTATGAATTCATTAAAGCAATTTACATTTAGTAAAAGATTTCCGAACATGCCGATTATCGGCTCCTCCTTCGCCGGTTCACTAGACCATGTTATTCCATTGTCTTATGGTTTTCCTGCTCCAGAGTCTTTTCCATTAGAAACGATGGTTGCTGCAACACAAGCTGCCATGAAAACGCAAGGGTTTGGTGCTATGTCTTATAGCGGCGGAACAGGCACAAGTCATATTGTTAACTGGATTCTCGAACGATCAAAGCTCCGTGACGTACATGCAAAAGAGGACCAAATCCTTGTAACTGCCGGGAGCATGCAGGCAATCGATTTAGTGGCACGAACACTCACTGACCCAGGTGACGAAATTTGGATTGAAGCTCCTTGTTTTTTTGGTGCAATTCGGACATTTAATTTGGCGCAGGTAAAATTACGGTCATTTCCGATTGATGAGAATGGAATAATGGTTGACTATGTGGAAAAAGCGTTATTAGAAGCCACTCTTCAGCAAAAGCCAATTCCGAAGCTTCTGTACATCATGCCCAATTACCATAATCCAGGCGGTGTCAATCTCTCTGTAGACAGACGAAGGAAACTCGCAGAGCTTGCTTATGAATATAATTTCTTCATTTTGGAAGATGATGCTTATGTGGAGCTTTCCTTTGAAGGCACTTATCTCCCTTCAATCCACTCCTTCGGTCCTGAGCGCGTCATCTATTTAAGCACCTTTTCTAAAGTAATTGCACCTGGTATCCGTTTAGGCTGGGCAATTGGATTAAGTGAGATTATCACTAAGATGCGTATTTTGAAAACAGACGGGCTGACTAGCGTATATGTACAGGAAGTTGTTCACAATGTGTTAGACCAGCTGGATATCGAAGAACATATCAAGTATTTAAGCAATACGTATAAATCAAGAAAAGAGGCAATGGTTGAAGCCATTAACGAGCATTTCGGCGACGAGGTCAGCTTTGTTTCACCAGAAGGAGGCTTCTTTCTGTGGCTCACATTCCCTGCTGGCATAAATACAAGCGACTTTGTGGAAGCTGCAATGACTGCTGGTGTCTCCTATTTGGATGGACAGCATTTCTTCCTTGAAGACGAAGGCTTTAACACAATGAGACTTTGTTTCACATACTGTAGTGAGGAGAAAATTAAAGAGGCGATTAAACGGCTTGCGGAAACTTACTTCCAATATATCCGCACCTTGCCGATGGAGGAAGCTAACTGATGGATTCATCATCCCCTGTCATTTATGTTAGGTACAATATACCAAAAAAGTATATCGAAAAAATAAAAGCCTTAGGTGCAACCGTTTTGTTTGATCCTTGGCAATTTGGTAAAGAAGAACCAGCAGTGAACTTCGATTTAAGTGAGTGTGATATTATCCTTACCTTAGGTTTAATGGACCCTCTTACCATTAGGAACAACGCCCCAAAGCTTAAATGGGTACAATCATTAAGTGTTGGACTGGATGCTCTGCTTCATGAGGAAACAATTAAAAGTAATCTACTGATTACTAATACAAAGGGCTGCACTTCTATACCGATTGCCGAACATACTGTTGCCATGATTTCTGGGTTTGCAAGAGGGCTGCCAACCATGCTGCGTAATCAAAACAAGCGAATCTGGAGCAATACGGATATTCAAGACTTAGACGGCGCCACTATAGGAATTATCGGATATGGAGAGATTGGCAAAGAGATTGCGAAAAGATGCAAAGTTCTTGGCATGCATGTAGTCGGCTGCCGAAAGAGACCTTCCATTACAACAAGTAATGATCCTGCAGATGAGGTGGTTGGACTTGAACAAGTCGATGATGTCATTGAAAATGCTGATTTTCTTGTTCTCGCTTTGCCTTCAACAAAGGAAACGTACCAATTCATAAATAAAGAGAAGCTAAAGCTTATGAAACCATCTGCTTACTTGATTAATATCGGCAGAGGCAATACAATTGCAGAAGCTGATTTGCTGGAAGTGTTAACAGCTCAGCGAATTAAAGGTGCTGCTCTTGATGTATTTGAGGTGGAGCCGTTACCAAGCGAGTCCCCCTTCTGGGCATTGGAGAATGTCATAATATCTCCCCATAATGCCTATTATTCTCCGAAAAGCATGGATCGTTATATGGATATATTTTTAGAGAATGTCACTAGATTTAAAGAAGGCAAAGAGCTACTTAATTTGGTTAATAAAGAGCTTGGCTATTAAAATATAAAGAGGAGCGACCATTTAGCGCTCCTCTTTTCCTTCGGTATTAAACTGTTTCGTAGCCTTCTTGTTTCCAAGCTGTTGTTCCGCCTTCAATGAAAGCTACATCAGCAAATCCCATTTGTTTAAGCAAATAAGCGCCAAGAGCAGCTTGTCCGCCTAAACCGCATGTTACTAGAATCGGTCTGTTGCGATCAGCTAATTCTGGATTGCGAAGCTCTTCAGGAAGCTCCAAATCAGCACGAATCGGCAGCATGCCTAGTGAAATGTTTACACTGCTTGGAATTAAACCGCAAGCTCCTGCATCCTCAGCATCCTGCACATCAATTACATATGTATTAGGTTTGTCTTCCATTTGTTTTTTTGCTTCAATTGATGAGATGCCTTTCACATTGCTTCTTGCTTCTTCTAATAATTTTCCGAATGTCAACGCCATTCCAATCACTCCTTCATGGTAATTTCCTACATATCTATAGTAGCAAACTTTTCCTTAATTACCTAGCAGAATGTACGCCCACTAAAAGAAAAAGAGACTAATGAGTCATTAGTCACTCATTAGTCTCTTTCTATCATTAGTTCTTCAATTTATCTCGAAGCACCATCGGTAAGATTCCACCGTGACGGTAGTAGTCTATCTCTACTTCAGAATCAAAGCGTACAAGCACTTCAAATGTCTTCTTGTTTCCATCCTCATCTGTCGCAGTAACTTCAATGAAATCACGAGGTTTAACTGTTTCATCGACATATATGTTAAACGTCTCTTTACCTGTTAAACCAAGAGACTCTGCGCTGTCTCCATCCTTGAATTGCAATGGAAGCACACCCATTAACACAAGGTTAGAGCGGTGGATTCTCTCAAAGCTTTCAGCAAGAACTGTTTTAATTCCAAGGAGATTCGTACCTTTTGCTGCCCAGTCACGAGAAGATCCCATGCCATAATCTTTGCCGGCAAGAACCATTAGGCCAGTTCCATCTTGTTTATATTGCATACAAGCATCATAAATGGATGTCACTTCACCTGTCGGCCAGTATGTCGTAAACCCGCCCTCTGTACCAGGAGCAATCTGATTACGGATACGGATATTCGCAAATGTTCCTCTCATCATGACCTCGTGGTTACCGCGGCGAGAACCGTAAGAGTTGAAATCGCGAACCTCTACTCCGTTTGCTTTTAAATATTTACCTGCAGGAGTGTTGACACCGATTGCTCCGGCTGGTGAAATATGGTCTGTTGTAACAGAGTCGCCAAACTTGCCGACAATTTTAAGCCCTTTAATCGGAAGTACCTTCTCAGGATCAGGCTTCAGCCCTTCAAAGAATGGAGGGTTTTGAATATAAGTGCTTGAATCATCGAATGTGTATAATGAATCGCTGCTAGTCTGAATTTCATTCCAGCGCTCGTTGTCGTCGAACACACGCTCATACTCCTTCTTAAACAGTTCAGGAGTTACAGTGCGGTTTACCACTTCATTAACCTCTTCAGTTGATGGCCAAATATCCTTGAAGAATACATCGTTGCCATCCTTATCTTTGCCGATTGACTCGTTTTGCAGGTCAATATCAACAGTTCCCGCAAGTGCATAAGCCACAACTAACGGCGGTGATGCCAAGTAGTTTGCTTTTACAAGCGGATGAATACGACCTTCAAAGTTTCTGTTACCGGAAAGCACACTAGTAACAAGCAAATCAGAATCAGCAACTGCCATTTCGATTTCATCACGCAATGGACCAGAGTTTCCGATACAAGTCGTACAGCCGTAACCAACAAGGTTAAAGCCGATTTGTTCCAAGTATGGCAGCAAGCCGGAATCTCTTAAATAACCAGTTACTACTTTTGAACCTGGCGCCAAAGAAGTTTTAACGAATTTAGGCACTTCCATGCCAAGTTCCACTGCTTTTTTGGCAACAAGGCCAGCACCAACAAGCACATACGGGTTGGATGTATTTGTACAGCTAGTGATAGCAGCGATTGCAACAGAACCTGTCCTCATTGTCGTTGAGTCCCCGTTAGCAAACTTGATATCTACTGATTTATCAAACTCATCTTTCTTCAAGCCGAAGCCTTGATTTCCTTCAGGTGCAGTCACAGAATCAACAAATGCTTTTTGCAGCTGCGATAATGGAATCAAGTCTTGCGGACGTTTTGGTCCAGACAGGTTTGCTTCAATATCTGAAAGATTAATTTCAATTACTTTTGTATAAACTGGCTCAATACTAGGATCAAAGAACAGTCCATTAAGTTTAGAATATTCTTCTACCACTTTGATTTGCTCTTCTGATCTGCCTGTTAATCTCATATAAGCCAATGATTCCTCATCAACTGGGAAGAATCCGCAAGTTGCTCCGTATTCTGGAGCCATGTTAGCGATTGTCGCACGGTCAGCTAGCGGCAATTGGGAGATACCAGGTCCGAAGAATTCAACGAACTTGCCTACTACCCCTTCACCTCTCAACACTTGTGTAACTTTTAAAGCAAGGTCTGTTGCTGTTGAACCGTTAGGCATATCACCAATAAGCTTCACACCCACAACTTCTGGAACTGGGAAATATGATGGTTGTCCAAGCATGCCAGCCTCTGCCTCGATACCGCCGACACCCCATCCAAGTACGCCGATTCCGTTGATCATCGTCGTATGTGAGTCTGTTCCTACTAATGTATCAGGGAAAGTTTCTAACTCTCCATCTTCATTTTCGACTACTTGCACAACATTTGCTAAATATTCTAAATTTACTTGGTGTACGATTCCTGTAGCAGGCGGAACGGCACGATAATTATCAAAAGCTTTTTGAGCCCAGCTCAAAAATTGGTAACGCTCTGCGTTTCGTTCAAACTCAAGATCCATATTTGCAGTCAACGCATCTGGCGTACCATATTTGTCAACCTGCACACTGTGGTCAATAACAAGATCGACCGGTTTTTCCGGGTTAATTTTGCTTGGATCTCCGCCAAGATCAGCCATGGCTTTTCTTAAAGAAGCCAAGTCAACAACTGCAGGAACTCCTGTGAAGTCCTGTAGGATAACCCTTGAAGGCTTAAATGGCACATCAATTTCTTTCAGTTCATCTGTTCCCCATTTTGCAAGGTTTTCCACATGTTCGTCTTTAATGACAAAACCATCCATTTGTCTTAATACAGATTCCAATAGAACTTTGATAGAGTACGGCAATTTGGAAACATTGCCGATTCCCGCTTTTTCCAATGCATCCAATTGATAATAATGATAACGCTTCCCATCAACCTCGAATGATTTACGTGCATTGTAAGTATCTTTTGCCATATGTATTACCCCCTCCATGTAATCATATACCAAAAATAGAAAAATAGTCGAATATTTCGTACTTTCTATCTTTTTAGTCTTTTATTTCCTCATTCATTTTAATACAGTAGCTTTGATAAGTAAATAATAAGAAAGTTATCATTTATAATAAGCGCTACTTATGACCTAATTAAAAAAGCACCCTTTCCAAAAGAAAAGGTGCAACTATTAAAGTTACGAAAGATCATTTACCTCACTGACAATCGTTTTTAAATCTTGCTGGAATGTCTCTAGCTGTTTGCGCTGATGTTCAGACGCAGTTTCTAAAGCATTTTCGATTTGTTCATATGTTTCGTTAATTTCTTGTTTCAGATGCTTCAGCTGATGACCGTAGCTTGCAGAATCCTTTACAATATCTTCATATAATGTCTGCGTTTCACGCATGTTATTTTGGGCAGCTTGGAAAGCTTCTTGTTTATTGCTGTGATAAAACACTGTATTTCCTCCTATCTATTTTTGCATAAGAATCGTGGTTGTAAGCAGGAAAGAAATCCTACAGTTAAATTGCTCAAAGACACAAAAAAATATTCTGTATAAACAAGAGATATTTCTCCCATTCTAAACAGTGAAGAGCAAACTGCTTTTCAAATGGCAAAGGAGATGAAGGTCTTGAATAAAAACGACGGTAAAGATATGCGCAAAAATTCACCGAAAGGCCATCACGGCGGACAGCCTGAGCCTCTCAGCGGGAGCAAAAAAGTGAAAAACCGCAACCATACTAGACAGAAGCACAACAGCGGACACGACTTTTAATAAATAGATAAACACAGGCTGATGATATGTCATCAGCCTGCTAAAAAATTTTCTATGCACAGGTTACGGCAGCTGCGAATATCTTGTCATCAAAAAGGAGCAATTCACAATGAGTGATGAGCAATTATTTCCCTTGATGGAAGGATATAACTCTATTAGCAGCTATTTAGATGAAACAGAATTTCCTGTCGATTTATATGAAGCAGATTCTTACTATTTAGCTGAAAGCCTTCTGCCATACATCTCTCCTAATAGTATGGAGATTTTTGTAAAGGACAACTACCTGACTGTAAGGGTTCGTACTTTAGACAATCACATTAAATCAAGGACAGTTTATTTCCCTCAAAAGATTGAACATAATGCTATTACTTCCGCCTTTACCGACAATATTTTAGAAGTAAAAATCTTTAAAAATTAGGAATACTTCAGTGTTAATCGTTCTTTCTCTAATATATAGTATATGATTCCGTTTGAATGGTTGCACGCCTTCATCAACTGCTTATTTGCTGAATCACATTTCCCCTGCTCTTGATAATCTAATGCAGCGATCGTATATTCCATCCATTTATGATCGGACGCTAAGCTTGAATCATTAAATTCATCGTTGTTTTGTCTGATTTTTAACCACTGCATAAAAAATTTTTTATTGTTATCACTGCTAAGTTTTGCTATTTCTTCCTTCACTCCTTTCGTACTGTGAAAATAAAAGCAAAATAGAATGGTCAAAAGCGGATAATACTTTCTGAGATTAGGGCGTTTCACAGCTCTGCGATAATTGGCAATAACAGCTTTGTCATCCTTATTAGCAAGGGCATAAATATAGCCATAATACGGGTTATGTTTTCTAAGCCGCAAATACGTTTCTATCCACTTGCTGCTCCGTGATTTTTTTTCGAAATGATAAGCAAGTAATCGTAAAAATAGAATCGCTGTAAGCATAATGATTGCTGTTACATATATAACTGTCAAAAGCACCCACCCTCTTCTCTTCTAATTAAACCAAACTTTCGCAAGCTGCTTTATGTATTCGTCTATTTTATGCAGTGTTAATCCTCCAAACCCTAATATGATTGGACAATCATCTACTGATTTATTGGAATAATAGCTTGCAGTAGAATATATGCCAATAGACTGGTGTGCTGCTGCCTCAATCAATTGGGAATGCTGCTTATTTTCAACATTTATAAGCAGATGCAATCCGGCCTTTTCACCGATTATGTTAACAAATCCCCCCATATACTCATTTAGGGATGACAGCAGCATCTCATGTTTTTCTTTATAGATTTTCCTCATTTTTCTTAGATGCCTCTCATAGTGTTCTCTTTCCATAAATAGTGCTAATGCATGCTGAAAAATGGGTGAAGCATTTTGGGAATCAATGAACCCTTCATGCAGATTCTCCAATAATTTTTTTGGCAATACCATATAGCTAATCCGAACAGAAGGCAAAAATGATTTTGAGAAAGTCCCTGCATAAATAACTCTGTCCTGCCGGTCTAAGCCTTTTAAACTTGCAACCGGTGCCCCTTCATAACGAAACTCACTGTCATAATCATCTTCAATAATATAAGCGTTTGTCTCTTCAGCCCATTTTAACAGCTCCAACCTTTTGGCAGCTGGCATGATACATCCGAGGGGGAATTGATGGGATGGTGTGATATACGCGGCATTGCAGCCACTGCTTTTTAATGCTTGGACATCGTACCCATCGTCTGCTGTAACAGGTATGTCAACAATCATACAGCCTTCTGTTAAGAAAGTATTTTTTACCCCATCATAGCCAGGGCTCTCCATGGCAACAGCTAGTTTATCCTTTTGAAGAAGGGAAATAACTGTTCTGACAAGCTGATTTGTTCCTGCTGATATTACGATATCTTCATATGCGCAATGAATTCCCCGCGATTTGTAAAGATATGTGGCTATCTGTTTTCGCAATAAAATGCTGCCTAATTTATTTCCGTATAGCAGGATTTCTTTATCATTTTCCTGTAAGCTGTCTTGTAAGCATTTTTTCCAGGTTTTCATTGGGAAATGCTCTAGATCAATATCTCCGTATTGAAAGTCAATGGTAAATTCCTTCGCTGCAATAGTTTTATTCTCCTCTTGAAGTACTTCCTGCTTTGTATCAGGTAAATATTCAAGATTAGGGACAACCCAATACCCTTTTTTGACTCTGCTTTCAATAAATCCTTCTGCCAAAAGCTGCTGATATGCTTCATTTACTGTATTTTTACTTATGCTTAACGTTTGAGAAAGGGATCTGACAGAAGGAAGTTTTGTGCCTTCTTTTATGTTCCCATTGAGCATTTCTTCTTTGTAGAAATCGTACAGCTGTTTATAAATTGGTGTTTTTTTGTCTTTTTCAATAAAACAGGAAACCATCTTCCCTCTCCATTCTGTCCCAATGTTTTTTTCGCAAACTGGCACTTTTTTCTATGACACTATTTTTTTACAATGATTCTAACATAACACTGAAGGAGATGGATAGGATGGAACAAATGAGACAGAAAAAAATGGAATGGACAGATGATGAACAAATCAACAGCTGTTTAACAAGTTGCCGCACCGGTTATCTTGGCTTGAGTGATGGCACTGAACCTTATGTTATTCCCCTTAATTATGTTTGGTATAACAAGGCCATTTACTTTCACGGTGCTGATGAAGGCAGAAAGGTGCGCATTATCGAAGCAAACCCCGCAGGCTGCTTCACCATTTGCGAAGAGCTTGGCACAATGAGCAATCCTGTTCCTGCAAAAACGGATACTGCTTATTGGAGTATCATGGCATTCGGAGAAATAAAGAAGGTAAGTGATATGGAGGAAGCTAGGAATATCATGCAGGAAATGCTGAACAAATATGTACCAGATTACTATAACAAACCTCTTGCTTCGTCTCATTTAGAAAAATATCGGTCTTCTTTAGGCAGCAAAACAGCCATTTATAAACTTTACCCAACAACGATAACGGGCAAGGAAAATCCACTTGATGCAAAGACAAAATTCTCGCTAGGACGAACGATTTCAATGGATTTAAGATGAAAATAATAGAAATGAAGGAACTAGTCTAGTTTTCTGTTCATTATTTTAGTATTATGAAGAAATGGATACTGCTATTTATTGATTTTAGAAATAGCAAACTGTCATCTTACATGTACTTTATAATGAAGTGAGGATACAAAAATATGTTATTGAATGTGGAAAATTTAAGCCATACATTTGGAGACCGCACCCTATTTAAAGATGTGTCTTTCCGTTTATTAGCGGAAGATCATGTCGGTCTTGTTGGTGCAAACGGGGTTGGAAAATCAACACTGATGAATATTATTACAGGACAGCTGATTCATGACTCAGGCAAAGTAGAGTGGATTCCTTCTGTTCATTACGGCTATTTAGATCAGCATACAGTTCTTACACCTGGAAAAACAATTCGCGATGCATTAAAGGACGCATTCCTTCCTCTATTTAAGGAAGAAGAGAAGCTGAATGAAGTAACGGCGAAAATGGGCGATGCCACTCCAGAAGAGCTGGAAGCTCTGCTTGATGAAATGGGAGTTATTCAAGATAAACTTGATGCCGGCGGCTTTTATACACTTGATATAAAAATTGAAGAAGCAGCGCGCGGGCTTGGTCTTGATGCAATCGGACTAGACCGTGACGTAACAGCACTAAGCGGTGGACAGAGAACAAAAGTTTTACTCGCAAAATTGCTCCTTGAACAGCCGCAAGTGCTATTGCTTGATGAGCCAACGAACTATCTGGATGTAGAGCATATTAAATGGCTTGCTTCTTATTTAAAAGAATATCCATATGCTTTTATCTTGATTTCTCATGATACAGAGTTTATGAACCAAGTATCAAATGTTATCTTCCATCTCGAATTCTCGAAGCTGACGAGATATACTGCAAGCTATGATAAATTCCTTGAGCTTGCTGAAATTAATAAAAACCAGCATTTGAATGCTTACGAAAAGCAAAAGGAATTTATTAAAAAACAAGAGGATTTCATCGCGAAAAACAAAGCGAGATACTCAACAACAGGACGTGCAAAAAGCCGTCAAAAGCAATTGGACCGCATGGAGCGCATTGACCGTCCGGAAACTGCCTTAAAGCCGACATTTGACTTTAAAGAATCACGCGGCAGCAGCCGTTATGTTTTTGAAGGGTCAGATTTTGAAATTGGCTATGGATCTCCGCTATTGCCGAAAATGTCCATTACAATTGAGCGCGGCGAAAAGATTGCTGTAGTCGGCTGTAATGGTGTCGGAAAATCTACGTTGCTGAAAACAATGCTTGGTAAAATACAGCCGTTAAGCGGAAAAATTGAACGAGGTGACTTCCTGTACCCTTCTTACTTTGAACAAGAGGTTAAAGCAGGAAACTTAACACCAATCGAGGATGTTTGGAATGCATTTCCAAGCATGGATCAGCACCAAGTACGTGCTGCCCTTGCACGTTGCGGGTTGAAAAACGAGCATATCTCAAGACCATTAAACCAGCTGAGCGGAGGCGAGCAAGCAAAGGTGCGCCTATGCAAGCTATTGATGGAAGAAAGCAACTGGCTATTGTTTGACGAGCCTACGAATCACTTAGATGTGACGGCAAAAGAAGAATTAAAACGAGCGCTGAAAGCTTATAAAGGCACTGTTGTTCTTGTTTGCCATGAACCTGATTTCTATGAAGATTGGGTTACAAAGGTTTGGAATGTGGAAGAATGGTCTAATCAAAACTAATTAATTTAAAAAACTATCATTAATGATATATTTTTCGCAAGGAATGGATAAACGGCCATTCGCGGGAATATTCATTATTTGATAGTTTTTTTATTTGAAGAAAGGAGGCTTTGCATGTATTTCTTTGGCCGAATTTGGAAAGTGATCATCAGCTTCAGCTTTTCAGCGATACTGCTCGTTACCATTATTGTTCTAATAAGTGCTGCATGGGTGTTTCACTTTTTAGAGCCTGCTACATTCCCAACCTATTTTGATAGCTTGTGGTTTACAATGGTCACTTCTACAACCGTTGGTTATGGAGACTATTATCCTCAAAGTGTGCCAGGACGCTTATTTGCAATGGTCTTTTTCTTATACGGTATTATGACATTGACTGTTTTTATCGGAAAAATGCAGCAAATGCTTTCTGACTATAAAAGATTAAAGGAGGAAGGAAAGCTGGACTACAAAAAATCAGGTCATATTATTTTTATTGGTTATGGAAAAAAGACAATGATAGCGCTGAAAGAGATAAAAAACGCCAGCCCTGAGATGGCAATTGTGCTGATTGACAGCAAGCTTGCCAAAAACCCATATGATAATGATTATGTTTTCTTTATAAGTGGAAATCCAGCCGAAGATAAAACATTACTGAAAGCAAATTTGCCTGTTGCTGAACGGGTGTTTATCTTCTCAGATGAAAGGATAGAGGATGATTTAGCAGCGGATGGAACAACTGCGCTGATTGCATTAGGCGTTGAGGATTTATCCAGTGCTTATCATGTAAATATGCATACTACTGTTGAAATTCGTAAAGCAGCACATAAGGAGCGTTTTAAACATGCGAATGTAGAACGTTTCATTTCTTCCTATGAATCTGTCGGGCTGCTATTTGCCAGAGAATGTCTGCATTCTGGAAGTGCGACTCTGTTTAATGATCTTCTGTCAAATGAAAGAGGCTCTGACTGGCATCACATAAAAGCCAAGCCAGAATGGATTACATATAAAGACGCTGCACTTGGTGTGTTTTCTTTAGGTGCAACATTACTAGCAGTGAATAATGATCTTGATGTCGCCACGAGAGCAGCAGAGCCCCTCCCGAAAAATGCGACACTAACGATTGTTTGCACCGACAGTTCTATCACTAATTTTTAACTGTACATAATTTGGGCTCTTTGTGTGTTTAAAACCAATCAGCCCCATTTTTTATTAATTTGCTTCTGTAGACTGCTTCCCTTTTTTAACTGCTTTTAATTCATATTTGCCGACAGTGACAGAGATTATATGATCCGGCTTTGGCTTGCCAAGATTTTTGCGGTGTCCTTCAATATGTGCCGGGCTCTTTTCCCAATTTTTCCATGCTTCTTCTGATTCCCATCTGATTAATATCAGCACTTCTTCGTCACCGCGGCGGACTTTTTTTACATATACGCTAATGTCGACAAAGCCTTCCTGCTCCTCAATTATTCCCCCTTTACTGAACCTGTCCACAACAAGATGTGATGTTCCTTCCTTTACGACCATATTTCGTGTAACAACAAACATAACTCTATCCCCTTTCCAACTTATATATACATATATTTTATTGATAAAGATTATCATTGTCAATTAAAACCCTTCTCTTCTTCATCTTCCTGTCTGAATAAATACAAGGAAAAAATCAACTTTAAGCACTTTTTTTGGAAAGACTGTATTTTTTTCTCGTAACGACAAATAATACCAATAATTAGATTTATTGGAGGTCTTTCCTATGTTTAAAGGTTATACTCTTGCACTGCTTGCCTGCTGTTTGTTTGTTATGTACCCGCTCGATGCGTTTGCTGCTCCTACTGGTGAAGAAGTCAGTCAGCTTGCCGACTCCCTCGGCTGGACAGTTGATGATTTAGAAAACTACTTAAGCGATAAAGAGCTCTCTGTAGAGGAGTTTGATTCCATTAAGGAATTGAAGGATTATCTCGGCACACCAATTACGCCAAATAACTTAGATGCCTTATTAAAAAACTATAATATGACAAGGGAAGAACTTGATATTCTTCTGACAGGATTTAATGAAAATGTTCAAGATTACTGGTTTATTGAGGATTTAGACGTTGCGATTGATTTTTACCAGAATCACGAAGAGCAAATGCAAAGTCTAGAGGTATTCCTTCTCAATGCAGGAATGACGGAAGAAGAAACGGCAAATCTTTACCACCATTTTAAAAAGCTGGATAAACAAACACTTGCCGAAAATATTTCAGCCTGGAAGGAATTACTGCAAGGATTCGCTGCGATGGATCAGGAAGAGCAATTATCTGCTTCTAGCAAAGAGACATTGCTGTCGATGTGGAAAAGTGTCAGTGAACAGCTCGAATTGACACCTGTTTTCTACTCTGTTGATGACAATGGCAAGCGGGAAAAAATTGCTTTAGATGAGTTTCTCCAAGCACCGCAGTATGACACTGTCGCACTTGAAGTATTCGACAACAATAACGACTTGCTTGTCGATACTGTCATTTCTCCAGAGAAATTAACAAGCAACTTTGCTGTTGCAGCTGCTGACAAAGTCGTAAATCTTGCTGAATTAAGCGGTAACTTAACAACACTTTATGAGTCTCAGCTGCCAAACACAGCGTCAAAAGTCCCGTTATACTTATTTATCGGCTATTTGCTTGTATTAATCGGCTGCTTTATCCTTCTTGGTAAAAAGAGCAAAAAGCTTTATGAAAAGTAAAGCTGTCAATAGCCTATCTTTGCTTGCGTACTTCCTAGTGATTATTGGAATGACATTCATCGTGTTTAATTCCATTATTCTGTTAAGAACACATGAGCAGATACCTGTACAGGACATCACAGACAATCCCTCTTTCGATAAAAAGGATCTACCATTAAAAGAAGGCGAATGGTTCGGTGTTTTAATTGCACCGAGCCAAAATAAAAAGGTGCCCATTTATGAAGGCACAAGCAGCGATATTTTATCGAAAGGGGCTGGTCATTATTCAGCCAGCGCTTCTCCTGAAGACAGTGATAATACGATTATATCAGGACATCGTGATACGTACTTCCGTTTTTTGAAGGATGTATCAAAAAATGATAAAATTATTATCCAAACAAAAAAAGGGATTTTCACCTACCGTATCCGAAAAACCGATATTGTTTCTGCTTCGGCTGATAATATATTAACACCTAAAAGCAGACCGATTTTAACGTTAACGACTTGTTTCCCTTTTTCCTATATAGGCGATGCGCCTGATCGGTATATTTTAACGGCAGATTTAATAAAACAGGAAATAAATAAATAAATAAGCCAAGATGCTACCTATCTTGGCTATTCTTTCGTTCCTTTTACAACAAGAAAATGCGGATGACTCATCAAGTAATCATAACTTCCCCTAGCCAATTCTTTTAGCTGCTCTGTAGGCTTTAGCTCTTTTACTGCATTTAGCTTGAATGCTTTTGTTGTTTCATTAATAATAGCATGCAGCGGCCTGCGGTACATCGGAACCTCAAATTTTTGTCCGTCTTTATGCCAAGAATCTACATAAGCTTCCGTTTCAAAATAGCCTTGTTCGCCTGCATTCTTTATATCCATAAATGGATGATGAACAGAATAGATTATCTCACCACCCTTTTTTAATATCCTGTTAAACTCTTTAAATGTGCTGCTCCAATCTCGGATATAATGGAGGGTTAAAGAGCTGACAATGATATCAAAGGAAGCATCCGCAAATGGCAGTGCTTGCTCTAAATCCACGCAGTAAATTTTACCCCTTTCACCAATTCTCCTTCGTGCCGCTTCAACCATTTGCGGGCTGATGTCAATCGCAGTTACGCTAGCGCCTCTAACAAGCAGTTCATTTGTATACCAGCCTGCTGCACAGCCGGCATCCAGTATGCTCTTATCGCTTAGGTTCTCCGCGATTTCAGCAAGCATTCCCGGTCTTTCGTACTCTGCATTATAATAACTAGAACTATCCACTTGTGTTTCATAAATAGTGGATAAAGCATCGAATACCTTCCGTAATTCTGTTTTCATCCTTAAGCCTCCCTCACCTTTTTTATCCTTTGTTTATATTCTTGATATAAGCAAAATATCCTTTATCCAAGCAAAAAACCATGCAAATGCATGGTTTTTAATTCCATTTCGTTAAAATGGCCGCTAGTTTATTTTTCCATTCTTTTAAATATAAACTAATATTTCTTCCGCTTTTTTGCTTTTGCATTTCATACAGGCTGGCAGACGCAATTAAGATTGTGCCTGCGATAAGCAAGTACGCCCACCATGGCATAACACCCCAAAATGGTCTTGTTTGCAGAAGTACATTTAATAGAAGCACCCCTATGCCGATGAAAAAGTAGGATTTATACCGGAAATAAAATCCGCCGATAACAGACAGTAAGGAAAGTGTCCCTAAAATGATAGCATCTGTTATAGCAGAGGTTCTCAATCCGTCAACACATAAACTAACGGCAGCAATAAGCAGGAAGCCCCATTCTGCTCGTATGATGAATTGCTTAAATGGCGCCATGATTTTTTTGCTTGCCCAAAATAGCATAAACCATGGGAAAAGCAGAAGCTCCATTCGATAATAAACTGATATCTGCCATTCATGGAGCAATATATAATATGGCTGCAGCAACAACAGCAAAGCAAGCATTTTTACTGTCCACGTAAATTTAATGCTAACTCTTCCCTTCTGGATGTATGCAGTTAATGCCATAAGCAATCCAGGCACTGCCTTCATCCACCATACATCCACGTGCGAAAACACCAAGAAAAGGAAGGCTATAAAGCCACTGATAGTGTAGAAATCAATGGATAAGACTTTTCCATTTTCAATGAGAAGGATTTTTTTATAAAGATACATACCAATACAGACAAGTGCGACACCAATTAAAGTGTAAAGAATAAAGCGGTCTGTTGGCAGAAACCCTTTTGCGTATATTAACCGTTCTGCACTAATGAACAGGAGCAGCATTGCAGGTGCGACAAGAAAATGCTTCCTGTCCAGATGCGTAATAACTAAGTATATAATCAGATAAAACAGTGTGGCAAAAAAGACTGAATAAGAAAATACAGTAAGCACTTGCCACGAAATGATTCCAATGATGCTAAATGGGATAAAAAACAGGAGCAATGATCTGCTGCTCGCGCTTAAAACAACTCTGTGCAGGAGCAAAAGTATACTTGTAAATATAAAGGCTTGTGATACGGCAGGGACACTGTCAATTACAAGCAGCTTTTCTAAAGTAAAAAATAAAAAGAAAGATAGATAAGCCCCATATTGCAGCAGCACGTTAAAATACTTCTGTTTAACAAAATAAGCACTTGCCGCATAAGCAAAAAAGCTAAAAACAAAATGAATGCTTGCGTCACTATAGTTAAACCAAACATCCAATAGTAATGCAAATGGCAAATACAAATGACCAATAAAACTTAAAGGCATTTTAAAGTCTTTGTTTTTTATAAGCACGGCGGCAGTCATTAGGAATATCCAGCCATATAGTGCTGCTTTTTCAAATAACCAGTCAGATGAATCAAATAATAGGTCAATGGCCGAAAAATAAGTAAAACAAGCTACTGCTGATACAAGCCAAGCCAATGGTTTTTCCCGTTTTTTCCTATAAAACAGGTAAAAGACAAAGATGCCTGCAGCATATACTGCTGTTCGTGCGAAATCATGAGTAGATGGTGATGTAACAGTCAGCAAGATTGAGACCATATACATGATTTGGCTAATATAAAAACCATTTATGCCTAGTTTTTGATTTTTATTAGAATACCATTTGCACACCGATAATAATGTGATACTGCCAAGTGCAGTTGGACATGCTATCCCAAGCTCTCTAATGACTGGGACAGCTGTGTATAATGCTGCAAACGCAAAATATCCGACAATAGGAATAACAATGTCCAGTAATGAAAAACCAATCATATCTACCTTTTTATATTGGATATACAATAATATTACTCCAAGAAGGATAAGCATAAATACTACTTCCCATCCTCCAAAGAAAAACATCCCGCTTCCATATGCGCAAACAGCAAGTGCCCAAATGGAGATATTTGTTGAACTTCTTTTAATTAACTGAAGCATGGAAAACTTATTAAATATCCCTAAAACTAGCAAAAGGAAAAAGGCAATGACATAGCAAGTCACTAAAAAACTGTTTAAATTGGTGACAAAATCCCATTTTACTGCAAGCTGCCACAGACTGCTTCCCCAAAGTACTGCTGGGAAATAGGCAATGATGCCATGATAGAATCGAGATAAATAAACAAATTGTGCTCCAAGCAGTAAAAACGTACAGGAAACTATAAGAGAACCATACCAAAATAGTTCTAAATGAAAAACAGCACTATACAGCAGTGACGCCAAGCCGACAGCAATACTTGTGTATTCCCATGTTTTCCCTAAGTACAAGTCATTCCTCACCAATTTGAGCAAAAGGAATACAGCTCCTAAAGCAGCAAAGGCTAATGGCTGGAAATTGAAAATAAGATCATTTGAAAAAAGCTGATATGTCCCGGCAACAGCGGTCACTGTAACAAAAAAATGATAGTCCTTTTTTTTCGTTTGTAATAAAAATAAGAAATAAACTGCACTCATTAACAAAAAGTTCCAACCTTGAAAAACAGCAGATTCATAGAAAAAGCTTAGAAAAAGGGTTGTAACTGCCATATGAACAAGCAAATATACTGGAAGCAAACGATAGTAGCTTGAAGCCCATTTGTATTTCTTCTTTATTCCCATAAACAGAATGACTGCTAAATTAAAAATAACCATCAGCAAGACAAATACATCAAGCGGCACATACAATGCTGCAAACGCAAAGGCAAAAGCTGCTGAGACAGCGATTAATACTAATATGCGAAAAATGAGCGATTCTGTTATTTGTGCACATTTATGATAGACAGGAACAAGGATAATTCCTGCCATGACACCAAATAAATATTTGCCATCCCCGGTGACTGAAAGATACAGGCCTGCCAAGCGAAAATAGCTGACTGACAGAAATCCAATTGGTAAAAACAAACCGCCTAGCACAGTAAAGGCAAAAGCAGTTTTTTCAATCTTCACAAATACTTTGGCTACATAGCTAAAGCCGAAAAACAAAATAGACACAAAGAAGATGCTCGCAGCCTTCATCCAATCTGCCATTGTGCTCCAATTGCTTGTAGCAACAAATAGCCCGCCAATTATAAGCAGAAAGACGCCGATATACAAAAGATACGAAATATTTCTTTCGCGTATTTCTTCTTTGCTGCGGATTTTTTTTGGTTTTTTCGGTTGAACCGGCTTGGAGTTTACTTGTTTCTCTGTATAGGTTGAAACCGCCGTTTTAGCCTTTTCTGCTGCTGCTGATTTTTCATCATCAACATAGCTGGTATAGCCGCCTAACACTTCATCATACGTTTGTTCCCGTATGTATCCACGCGATTTAAGCAGTGCAAGCTTAGTCAAAAATGGATTTTCTGTCATTTCTATTAACCCCTTATGATCATTTTGTACATAATGTGTAATTTTACATTATTTAATACGAAATTTCAATATTATGCACAAAAGTAATAAAAAAGCCGCTTAGGTTTATGTCTAAGCAGCGATTAAGATTAATTTGAAATTTTTATATATGTGTAAGTATCTTCCGCAATATTATTTAGGAATGGACTAGGTTTATCTTTTTCTTTATAAACATACAATTCATGCATTGCTCTTGTGCAGGCAGTATAAAAAAGTTCTTTTTCGAGCTCATTCACATATGCTGAGCTGTTATAAAGGATAACAGCGTCAAATTCAATTCCTTTTGCCAAGTAGGCAGGAACAACAGAAATACCCTTTTCGTAAGAAATAGTTCCCTTTTCTAATAAGCGGACACCGCCTAATCCTTTTAAGGAGTCATATACTTCTGTACTTTCCTTTTGTGTTTTACAGATGACTGCAATTGTTTTATGACCCGCCTCTTTTAAGGTCTGCAAATCTCCTTGCAAATTAGCCAAGATTACTGCTTTATCAGCAGCTTCCTTAACGACTGGCTTATTTCCATGACGGTTAAATGGCTCAATGTCATCCCCATTATGAGTTAAACTTCTAGTAAACTCGATGATTTCTTTCGTGGAACGATAACTTTTCGTTAGAGTAATTTTCTCGACGTCTTCATTGCCATCCCGTATAAATTCATCATTTCCATGTGCAAAGATAGCCTGGTTTAAGTCACCTAAAAATGTCATTTTACTGTACGGGAAAAGCTCTTTTATATAGCTGATTTGGAAAGCGGAATAGTCTTGTGCCTCATCGATAAACACTTGCCTGATGCTTGTGCTTGCTTTTTTCCCTTCAAGCTTATCCTTCAAATAGGAGTAAGGTGTTCCATCTTCATTCCAAAGCAATCTCTTTTCTAGATTCTCCGATGTATCAGTGATAATTTTGTCCCAGTCTGTGTTTGACAGCTCTGCTGGCGTTGGCGTAATCTCCCTTAATGCGTTTTTGTATATTTGGCTGTAATCGATAAACCGGAGATTTTTTATCCTTTTATAAATTGATTTAAACCGTTTGTTCACAATTACCCTGCGAAGAACAACTTCTTCTTTGTCAAAATAAGTAAACTCATCTAAGTCATTATTTTTTTTCTGTGCTTCTTTAAAGGCATTTAAATAATCTTCTTTATCCAGAAGCATCATTTCCTCATCGACCCAGCTCTGTTTTCTTTCTGTTTTCGCATGCTTGCGCATTTCTGCTTGTGCCCAGTCCTTTAGAAGCTGCATTCTATTAGGTATAGTGATATGCTCTTCGGACTCATAAAATTTCCGTTCTAATTCTTCCTTAGAAATCAGGACTTTCTTTCGGAAAGAGATATCTTTAAAAACAATCCCTTCCTGCATTAATCCTTCTACATATTTATCAAGCTCATTTTTAAAGGAAAGACTGCTCTTATATTGAATCCCTGCAAGACGGAGCTTATGGCTTTGCACATCCTCATCGGAAAGAAGAGCTTCCAGCTGGGAAAAGGGATCTTCCACTTCTAATGATTTCCAACACGATTGACAATATACTCATGCCAAGTTGTCTGCTGCATATTCTCCTCTCCTAATTCAGGAAGAACGGTGGAGACATAGCTGTTAAATAACGGATTGGGTGAAAACAGCATGATATTATCCGATTTAAGTGTCTTACGGTGCCTGTAAAGGAGAAATGCGACACGCTGCAGTGCAGCCGAAGTTTTGCCGCTGCCTGCGACGCCTTGAACGATTAAATATTTGCTCGTTTCATTGCGGATGATTTTGTTCTGCTCCTTTTGAATGGTGGCGACAATGCTTTTCATCATCGAGCTTGCATTAGTGCCGAGCACCTCAAGGAGCAATTCGTCACCGATCGTTACGCCAGTATCAAAAAGATTTAGAATTTTTCCATCACGAATCAAAAATTGCCTTTTTAATAAAAGCTCTCCGCCAATTTCTCCTTCTGGTGTCATATATGCAGCCGCACCTGGCGAATAATCATAATAGACACTGGAAATAGGCGCTCTCCAATCATATATTAAGAAATTTTCTTCGTTTTGGTCCATCAAGGAAGTAATGCCAATATAAATGGCTTCTGCTTCTTCGCCTTCTTCCTTAAAATCAATTCGGCCAAAGTATGGTGAGTACTGCAGTTTCTCTAATGTCTTTAGCTGCTTATGTATTTGGCCGATGCTTCGCTCTCTTTCACCCAACAGTTCTGCCTGCTGTCTAAGACTGATATGCGTCTCTAAGACGTCATCAGGCTCGTCAAGGTTAACCGTGACATCTTCCCAAAAAGTTTCACGAAGGTGTCCTGCATCACCGCCAACTTCTTTTCTGTTTGCTTCTAATTTATTTATTTTTTTGCCGATTTCCTGTATTACCATATCTGCTCTTTGTTGCTCTGTTGAGATTTCTTCTATATCCTTTTTGCTCATTTTTTCTACCACTCCTTGTACTTTACTATTTGACAAGCAGGATTTTTTATGATAATATAATATTAGATAGTTATAAATATTTTTATATGTTGTTATTTATAACTTTTCAAGTATATCATAATTTTCTTTACATATCTATAGAAATCATCCCATGCTAATAAGAAGCATGGGATTTTTTGCGTTTTCATTTTTTAAATCTTCGCCGCGGTTCTTTTCAAAAGAAGCGTATCTTTTCTCTTTAAGTATACGTAATAAGCAAAGAAAAATACACCGCTTAACGCTCTCAAAACAGATGATATATTCATCGCACTGTATATATTCGTCATTTCCAGCAGCACTACACCTGCTTGGGGTGCTACAAATGCAACAAGTGCCAAAAGGATATTATAATTTGATATACTTTGACTTCTTGTTTCTTCATTGGTGCTGTCCAGCAGCTGATTAAACAATAGCAGAACCGTTCCTGACACGAATAGTCCAGCAAGGAGATTAACAGCAACTATATAAGGTAAATTAGTGGATAGCACCGTCATAAATGGAGTTGTTGCCATCCCTAACGATACAAGGACAAGCATTTTAGAATGGGAATGCTTTTCAGCCATCCTGCCCCACCATTTAAAGCTGACAATTTGTCCGATGGAGTTGGCGACAGCAAACAAACTGATCCATAAACCAGTAGCTCCAGCGTACTTTATTTGATAGATGCTGAATAATGACCAGCACATTTGCCATGCAAAATTAAAAAACAAACTGCATAGCAGAAAATATAAAAAAGGTTTATGCTTAAAAACTGTTAAACCAAACAATGATTTTTTAACAGCTGTTTTTGGTTTTTCTTTTATCGGTTCGACATGTCTTTTTAAATAGATAATTTCAACTATTCCGCAAAGGAAGGCAGCGATAAATAACAGCTGGTATGGCAACGGATTGCTTGAATCAAACAGCTGCAGAAACAAACCGACAAGGAAAGTTGATATCATTGCTACAATTGTCATAACCTTATTGCGCGTGCTAAAAAATATATTTCGCCTCGTTTCTGAAACGATATCAGCAATTAAAGCCTGCCATGATAAATTAGCAAAGGAAAAAGGCAGATTCATCAAAGCGACAAGGAGAATAAATGTCCAGCTTTGCATTGTCTCTGGCAGGAAAACAACTAATGCCATCCCAATTAGAAAGATACGCGCCATCATAAAGGAATATACTGTAAACATTTTTTTACTTTGCAGCCTGTTCATGATGACGGAACCTATAATCATCGCAAACATTCCAACAAATTGCGGCAATGAGCCGATCAGTCCAAGCTCATAGTTACTAACACCAAGAACACTAATAGCGAAAAGAGGAAAATAATTATTAGAGATATTAAGAATGAGAGTAGTATAAATCCCGTTTTTAATACTCCATTTTTCATTAGCGCTTTTCACCTGTTCATGCTCATCCATTATTGAATCCATCCTTTTATCGAATAGTTTTTCCTATCAAAATTTATTTCGAATTCTGAACTTTTCCACTAGTAATAATACTCCCATCCTATCGCTGTTACAAGTACTTTTTGAGAAATAAAAGTACAATTTTTATAAAGCTTATATAAAAGGAATAAAAGCTGTTGTTTGCAAATAAAAAAGCCGTTTATCCAATTGGATAAACGGCTTTACTTTTATTCGCCACTATCTGTTGTTGCATTTGTTTCTGTTTCAGACTCTGTTGAATCTTCACCATTTTTTACATAGCTGTAATCATCTCGATTAATTGGCGTGAACCCTTTTGGCGTATAGAAACGCAGCAGATCTTTATTTACGATAGCATCAGATGTTTGCAGCTCTGCTGCTGCACTTTCTGCTTGCTGTGCACATTCTTTGCTGTCTAATAAATCACCGCTATTCGTATCATAACAATTGTCTCCGATTTTTGTTACGGTCGGTGACACATAGTCTCCGTTACGGAACGGTATTGTTTCACGATGATCTTTTGACAGCAAATCAGATCCGATTTGCAGATAATCCTTTGTGTCTACGCCTAATAAATGAAGCACTGTCGGCATAACATCAACGTCGCCGCCATACTCGCTGACAACTTTTCCTTCAGCACCAGGAACGTGAATGAATAATGGGACACGTTGCAGCTGCGCATTCATTAACGGTGTAATTTCATCAACACCCATAACCTTTGCCATTGCAGTATTATGGTTTTCAGAAATACCATAATGGTCTCCGTACATGACAACCATTGTGTCGTCATATAAACCTTCTTCTTTCAAGTAGCTGAAGAATTCTTTAATCGACTCATCAAGATAATGAGCAGATTGGAAATAGTCGTTTACAACAGAATCGCCAAAATCACCAGCAGGGAAGTCCGTATCTCCTTCATCCATTTCAAAAGGATGGTGGTTAGACAATGTGATGAATTTTGTATAGAACGGCTGTTGCAATGATTTTAAGAGCGGCATGCTTTCCTTAAAGAAAGGAATATCCTTCATACCGTAGTTCTTTGTATTTTCTTCGGACATATCATAGTATTCTGCATCAAAGAAATAATCATAACCAATTGATTTGTACATTTCATTTCTGTTCCAGAAAGTCTTGTAGTTACCGTGGAACGCCGCAGAAACATAGCCTTTTGTCTTCAGGATAGCTGGAGCAGACTGCAATGTGTTTTGCGCTTTGTTCACGAACACTGAGCCTTGGCTCATTCCATACAAAGAGTTATCCATCATGAACTCAGCGTCAGAGGTTTTCCCCTGGCCTGTTTGATGGAAGAAGTTTTCGAAATAGAATGTGTTTTGGTTACCAACAAGAGAATTCAAGAACGGCGTAACTTCTTCTCCGTTAAGCTTGTAGTTAATAATAAAGCTTTGCAGTGATTCAAGAGAAATATAAACGACGTTTTTGCCTTCCGCTTTTCCATAATAAACGGAATTCGGCTCTGCGAAGTTAGCGTTGATATAGTTTTGCACTTCCGTTATATCACTGCTGTCAGCAAGAGCTCTTTGGCTTTCTGAGCGGGCATTCTGCACGACATCATAAATCGTAAAGTTATATGCGCCCAAATATTTCACCAAATAGTTTCGGTCAAATGATCTGCTTAAAAGCTGTGGACGATCTGCTTCTGCAAGACCTAAGTTGATGATAAACACCAAGATTGCAAGAGCAAACACAGATTTGGCAGCTCTTCTATTTTTTTGAACTTTAGGTTTATAAACTTTCGTTGCCAGCAATACTATTAGTATAATCACATCCAGGAAGTACAGGATATCAAATATGCTCATCAGCGAGTTGATGCTGTCGCTGAGCTGGCCACCGTTCACCTTCACCTGCATAACAACAGGAACGGTGATAAAGTCTGTAAAGAATCGGTAGTACACGATATTTGCATAAAGCAATGCAGACATGATTCCACTTATGACAACTATCATGATTGATTGTGCTTTTCCTTTAATAAACAAAGCAAGTCCTATAAAGAATAAAGCAGAGCTTAACGGGTTTAAGAACAGAAGGAATTGCTGCAGTGCACCTTCGACTCCAAGGCTGAACTCAACCTTATAAGCAATATACGTTTTCATCCAAAATAAAATAATGGCGATTAAAAAGAAAGAAGAATGTTTAGAGAAAAATTTCTTCATTAATTCCGCTGTACCTTTCAATCATATTCACCTCAATTCAAGTTTGTAGCAAAAAATCCAATACTGATTTCATCGGCTTCTTACTTAGCCTTTTTTTTGTAAATTTTATTGTCTAATCCTAATACAATTAGTAAAAGCCTATGTTCAGCCTTAATCGAGATGTGTTTTGCCTTTACATCAAAATACCGTTTAAAATTATAACACAGGATGATTCAAAGAGAAATAAATAAATATGCCTTCTTTTCCACTAATATCCTTCACATAGTGTTTACAAAAAGCATATAAATTCTTCAAATTAAACCCATCTTACATTAATTACAAAAAAAATGCTAGTGAAATACTATAAGTAAAAAGAATCAAAATACTTCGTTAATCAAATTAATTTTTCCCTCCTATTTCAGGGATTTCTTTAAACTATATCTTCCAGAATTTTTCAAGTATAATAAAATAGATACTTTAGCAGGAGGAATTAGCATGAATAACTGGAACAAAGAGGAGTTCTTTGAGACACTAGAGGGCTTATTAAATATAAGCAGCCCTTCTGGCAATACCGATACCATTATTGAATACATAGAACATCAGCTGCAAGCTGATGGAATCAGCACGAAAAGAAATAATAAAGGCGGCTTGATTGCAACCATTGGTGGTAAAAGCTCTGACAAACATAGGATGCTGACTGCACATGTCGATACACTAGGAGCAATGGTGAAGGAAATTAAAGCAAATGGAAGGCTTCGTCTTGACTTAATAGGCGGCTTCACCTACAACAGCATTGAAGGTGAAAACTGCCGCATCGAAACGGCAACAGGCGATGTATACACAGGAACCATTCTGCTTCATCAAGCATCTGTTCATGTATATAAAGATGCAGCCAAGGCCGAAAGAAACCAGGCAAACATGGAAGTCAGAATCGACGAACGTGTCTCTACTGCAGAGGATGTTAAAAAATTAGGAATTGCTGTAGGTGATTTTGTATCGTTTAATCCAAGAGTAGAAATGACTAAATCAGGCTTCATTAAATCTCGTCACTTAGACGATAAAGCTAGTGTTGCAATTCTTTTGCATATTATAAAGAAACTGCAAGCTGCAACAGATACTCTACCCTATACAACTCATTTCCTTATTTCCAATAACGAAGAAATTGGCTATGGCGGAAATTCCAATATACCAGCAGAAACGGTTGAGTATTTGGCTGTTGATATGGGTGCAATGGGTGATGGCCAATCAACAGATGAGTATACTGTTTCCATTTGCGTAAAAGATGCAAGCGGTCCTTATCATTTAGGGCTCCGTAAAAAGCTGGTGAAGCTCGCAGAAGATAACAGTATTCCATACCAGCTTGATATTTACCCCTATTACGGCTCCGATGCTTCTGCTGCCATCCGATCAGGACATGATATTATACATGGATTAATAGGTCCTGGAATTGATTCATCTCATGCGTATGAAAGAACGCATTTTTCCTCGATTGAGGCAACGGCAAACTTAATTTATGCTTATGTATGGAGTGAAATGGTTAAATAACTTAAATTATTCATAAAAAAAACAGCGGCAATGTCATTTTGCTGCTGTTTTTTTATGGACGTTCCCCATTTTGCAAGTCTTCAATCGATAAACCGAAGTCCATTTGAAAATGTGGATAATCCTTAAAGCTGATCCAATCGCCGCCCCACTCAAATCCTAAGGATTTAGCTATTTCGACAACCTCCGACCAGTCATCTTTTGAATTGCCGTTTCCGTCATATTCCATATCCCAAATGACTTCCCCATTTATATTCATTAAGGCAAAATCGATTGCCAATCCATAGTTATGATAGGATTCGCCGCCCTTAGCATTTGTCACAATATCTCCATCTGCAGTCCTGCCTTGGGCATACAGTTCATCCTGTTCCTCTGCGCTTCTGAAATCTGCCGTTATAACCACATTGATTCCTTTGTCTGCTGCTAAGCTTATTAGCTCATCTCTTTTTTTAGCAACGGTCTCATTTAGTTCTGTCGGCATTGGAACATTTTCTTTTTTTACAGGCTGCTTTTCCTGCCAGTACACAACAACAAATAGACATAAAATCAGACAAACTAAAAGGAAGCTGGCAATATTCCTGCTCTTTCTTTTATTTGTTTTTTTCAATAATTCTCTCCTTGTTTCTTCTATAATATTATTGCTTAGTTAACAAATAGCAACACATATTTATATCACCTGCTGCTGCTTAACTTTTTCGCCTCAAAATAAAGCACTTGGATAAACTTTTTCGTGTGAATTTTCACTTGCTTTGGTGAAACTTCCTGTTCATTGCTGAGCTCTGTCATCTTACACCTTATAGTTGAAAAATCAAAAAACTTTGTCGCGTAATTTTCAAATTTTGCATTAGTTGACGCACTTAAACCAATGTTCGCCCAATGGGTAATCGATTGATAAATGGCCCTCCGCACCCGCTGTTCACTAGCTTTCGTCTCTCTGTTCAGCTCAAGTGGCGATGCTGCTTCGCCAAGTCTCATAAATGACAGCTTTTCAAACAGCTCCTTTAAAGAAGGAAAATGAAGATCAAACCCATCATTTATTTCATGTTCATATAAATATTGAACCATTTCCAGTAAATCTTTACTGCCGTTTTCCCCGATGATACCAAGTTCTGACAGCAAAAACTCTGCTGATTCGACAATTTTTACACTTGCTTGAGCAACTGCTGTACCGTCTGCGGTGTTTTTCCCATTTGATGTCAATAAACTGTTAAGTGAACAGCGAATATCATTAACGGTTTTCTCCAGCTGAATGGATTGAATCACTTTATTTATAACAGCAACTAATTCCTTTTTGTTAATTGGTTTTGTCACATAATAATCAACGCCTTCAGCATAGGCATCGCCGATTAATTCTTTTGTTTCAACTTGAGAAAGCATGATAACTTTGCCTTTAAACTCTCTGTTCCAGGACTTTATTGTTTCAATACCATCACGCTCTGGCATCAGTAAATCCATGATGACAATGTCGATATCATTAAATTGCAATACATTGCTTGTCACTTTACAGCCTGTTTCCGCTTCTCCAATAACAGAGCCAAGCTTTTCACCCTCAATGATATGCCTCATTACAGATCGGATTGCTCCATCATCATCTACTAAAAAAAATCTCATGCATTATGCCCCTTTTTCCATTTTACTAATAATGGCCAGATTTTGCAGCTATTCGCAACTGTCCTATATACTAATTAAACATGTGTACTAACTAAAAATCTATTTTGAAACTATGTTTAAGTCGCTTTTTATCAAAATAGTACTACAAATTTTCCATTTCGTTGTATTTTTTTATTTTTCTTATTATTCAGAAGTCAAATAATAAAAAAATATAGGACGCTTATTCACCGTCCATTATAGCAGGACAACCAAAAAGGACATGTGCTAAAAATCACTTTTGTGATAAAAAGCCATGCCCTAATTATCTTAGAAAGCCTCTTTCTTTATTAGCAATTAAAGCTCCTCGAGATTTCCGAGCAATACTGATATAGAAAGGAGTTCTCTATTTATTAGAAATATGATTTCACGCCTAAATAACGTGGTTTCCAGTATGAATTGCTCATATCTGTAATTGTAACACCTGTTGAAGATCCAGCATGAATAAATTTATTATTCCCCATATAAATACCAGCATGTGATGGACCAGAAGTTGTCTCATAAAACACGATATCGCCTACTTCAGGTGTTGAAACTTGAGTTCCAGCATTCCAAATTGTTGCAACTGTTCTAGGAATAGAAAGACCTACTTTTGAGAAAACATAATTAATGAACCCGCTGCAGTCAAAACCAGATGGTGTACTTCCGCCCCATACGTACGGAACACCAATATATTTTTGTGCTTCAGCAATTAATGCATCAGCTTTACTAGCTGTGTTTTGAGTGGGAGCAGTTGACTCGCCAGATGCAGGTGCCTTAACATTTAAGGCTTGTCCAACATAAATGGTGTCTGTGCTTAACTTATTCCACGTTTTTAATTGATCGACTGTAATCTTAAACTTTGTTGCGATCGACCATAACGAGTCTCCGCTGGCAACCTTGTACGTTGTCACTGTTGAAGCTGTTTCAGTAGTATTCGTAGCTGTACCTTGAGACGTGACGATCATTAATGATTGACCAACTTTAATGATATCGCTTGTCAAACCGTTCCATTCTTTAATCTTTGCTGCTGTCGTATTATACGTGACAGCAATTTTAGACAATGCATCACCGCTTTTCACCGTGTAATGAATATGAGTCGGAAGCAATGTCAGCTCTTGTCCTACCTTAATAATAGAACCATTTAAATTATTATAAGCTGTAAGATTCGCAACAGAAACATTATTGGCAGCAGAAATCTTCCATAATGTATCTCCTGATTTTACTACATACTTCTTTTCATGAGCACTTGCATTTGTTTGAAATCCGGCAAAAAATATAGTCGCTGTTGCACAAACAGTTAGCAGCTGTTTTTTCATGTAGCAGCATTCTCCTTTTGGTGTGTTGTTGTCTATCTGACTTTTATTCTAATAACTAACCTGCTAGATTCCTATGCGTAAAAGCTGGATGTTTTGGTGTTCATTTCCTTTTTTGCAGCAGCAAGTATAAAAATACTATAAACGTTCACAGAAAACAGTATATTAAGCCTAGTATTTTTCCGGATGATTACTGTATTACCATATAAAAGAAAGAAAGCGCAAAGCAAAAAAAGCAATACACTAGGAGTATATCCCTAGTGTATTGCTACTTTATCTGTCTATTAAAACAAATGATGGAACTGAGTGGTGCTTCCGCTTTGTCCTGCTATAACTTCTAATTGTACATCAATTCTTTCCTTTAACTCAGGCACATGAGAAATAATTCCAACCAATCTGCCGGAGCTTTGAATTTCCATCAATGTTTCAATTGCTTGATCTAATGATTCAGGATCTAATGTTCCAAATCCTTCATCAATGAACATGGTTTCCAAAGAAACACCGCCAGCATATGCTTGAACAACATCTGCAAGTCCCAATGCTAACGACAAGGCAGCTTTAAAGCTTTCTCCGCCTGATAAAGTTTTAACATGCCGTTCTTGTCCAGTATATTGGTCAAAGACAAGCAGCTCAAGCCCACTTTGAACATTTCCTTTCGATCTGTCCTTCTTTCTCATGAGCTGATATCTTCCGCTTGTCATCTTCACAAGCCTGCTGTTGGCCTCTTTTAATATATCATCAAGGAATGCCGCCAATACATAACGCTCAAACGTCATTCTGTATGTGTTCTGCCCTCTTGTAATATCATATAAATGACCGATAAGCTTATAGCTCTCTTCTAGTTCTTTAATTTCTTGATTGATTTTCTCCACCTTGCTCATAATTTCTTTATTATCATTTTCTTTTATGAGCAGATTTGTATGCTCCTGCTGCTTCTGGCTGATGACTTCATCCAAGTCTTTCCGTCTTGCCAACAGTGATTCCATATCAGGTGTTTTCACATCCCGAAGTATTTCGTCCAAATCATGATAGCGATCCCTAATTGAACGGTATTGTTCCTTATATTGCTGTATGCTAACCAGCAATGCTTCAATCTCACTTGCAGGCAGCTTCGCTTGATGAAATTGTCCGTATGTGGAAAAACCTTCTCCTGTCATCTTATCCAAGAAAATTTTCCGTTCTGTTTGCAGGTTCGCAGCAATATCCTTATGCTGCTTGTCCAAGCTTTCCATAATGCCAAGTTCTTTTTGCTGTTTCGTTTTCATTTCCTGCAAGGCAGCCTGTGATTTGCTGTATGCTTCCTCCAGAAGAGCAAGCTTAGACTCAGAGGCTGAGAGCTCCTGTTTAAAGCTAGCACTGTTCCGAAGATTTTCTGGGACTGCATTCCTCATTGTATTAAGGGCTGATTCTGATTCTGTCTTTTTTAAGGTTAACTGATGAATTTGCTCTGTTGTCTTTTCCATACGAGCAGTATTTACATCCATTGCCTTTTCCAGCTCTGTAATCGTACTATTAAGCTTTTCGAGCTTGCTTGCAGAAAGCTCTAACTTGCGCTGCTCACGCTCTAATTCTTCTGTTTCCTGTAGTACTATTTGCTTCATGTCTGCAGCAGATTTACTTACAGCATCCTGTCTAACCTCTTCTAGTTCCACTCTTGTTGCCGTCTTCTGCTCTTCTAGGAAGCTAATTTGCGAATTTGTCTGCAGCAAGTCATTTTCTGCAGCAATCTTTTCCTTCTCAATGACAGCTAAATCTGCTTTCGCACTTTTAATATCTTCCTGTGTCGGCATTGTTCCATGGTTGTTTTTAGGGTTAGGGTGATGCGTGCTGCCACAGACAGGACATGGCTTGTCTTGTTCAAGTGTTTGAGCTAAATGGTAGCTTTGTGCTGCAAGCCAGTTCTCCTCTAGTTTCTCAACAAGCGCTTTAGCATCCTCGAAGCGGGCCGTATTATGGGCTGCCAATTTCGTTTTATTTTGGACTTCTACTGTGCGTTCTGCAATTTTATTTTCAACGGATATAAGCTTTTCAAGCTTTTCCAATAAGTATCTTTTATCTGCTAATATTCCTTTGTTTTCCAAAAGGGTAAGTTTATTTTTTTCAAGTTCTTGCTTGTTTGCTTTTAATGCTTGAACGTCTTTTTCGTGCTGGGCTTTTTCATTTACTAGAAACTGCTTGTTTGCTTCTTGCTGGCTTATTTGCGCAGACGCCTTGACTACGGCTTCTTCTAATTTAGAAAACTGCTCCACATCATGCTGGATTGTTTTTAGATAAGCAATATATTCAGACAGCTTTTTTCGTTCCGGCTCTTTATCCACTTCCTGGTGAAAAGCTTTTTCTGCTTGGATTATATTTTCGGAAATTTTTTCAAGAATAGCAGTCAAATCATTTTTTTGTTGCTCACATCTGTCCAGCTGTCTTTTTAAATGATGGCAAATTTCCTCCTGTTGGGTAAGCAATGCAGCCTTTTGGGCCAATAATGCTGTCTTTTCGTTCGTTTCGACAGCTTCGCGCTGTTGTTCGAGCTTATCTTTTTGCTCTTTCAATTCTTCCCTTAGCTTCATTTGCTTTAAAACAGCTTCTGCCTCAAACACTTTATTGTTAAGGTCATCCCGTTCTTTATGCTTTGCTTCCAATTCTGTTTTTAACTGAACTGCTGTTTGCGCCATTGCTTGTAATTCCTTTTGAAGAAGCGGCATTAGGACAACATCATTATCATTACCTTGCAGAAGCAATTCTTTCAATTCATCTACAAATAGGCTAGTAATATTGGAAAGAGCAGATGCGCGCATTAACAGCTGCTGCTCCACATTCTTCTTTAGATGAGAGGATTTTTCCTTCAGCTTTTCCTCCATATATTTATATATTTCGGTATGGAAGAGACGCTGAAGAATCGCTTCCTTCTCCTTGCTGTCTGAAGTGAGAAGCTTTCTGAACTCTCCTTGTGGTATCATAAGAATTTGGCGAAATTGATTGCTGTCAATTTGCATTATCTCTTTAATTTTTTCCTCAACATCACGAATGGAAGACGCAATATTCTTTAATTCCCCATTTTCGTCATACACATATAACTCTGCTTTTGCGCCAATTGTTGTGAAGCCGTCGCCTCTTTCTTTCTTCTTCTCCTGCTGTGGTGACCTTGTGATAAGATACCGTTTATCCCTTAATTTAAAATCAAGGCTCACTTCTGTTGATAAAGAGTCACTTGCAAATTGGCTTCGCAATTCAGGGCCATTCCGGTCTTCTCCGCTTGCTTTTCCATAGATAGCATAGCTTATGCCATCAAAAATCGTCGTTTTCCCTGCACCTGTTTTGCCTGAAATAACGAACATTGTCCGAGTTCCAAGCTTAGTAAAATCGATTACTTCTGTTTTTGCATACGGCCCAAAGGCCTGCATTGTCAATTTTAGAGGCCTCATTTCAACGCTTCCTCCCTTCTGACCTGATTGATGACATCACTAATCATCTGGCGCTTTTCTTCTGTAAACTCAGCTGTTGTCATCTCTTCATAAAAGGACATAAATAAATCAAGCTCTGTTTTTCGCTTCTGGTCTTTTTCTGTTAAAGATGACTTTTTCTTTTTATCAATATTTTCTAATTTACGTTCAAGATGAAGAACGTTTGGGTACACCTGTCTCAGCTTTTGAATAGGATCCAAAATGGCTCCTTCATCTAAAATCGTTATTTTTAAATAATCATCTATTTTTTGCTGCCCATAAAAGCTTGGATCGAGCAATTCTTCCATATATCCCTCTAATTCTCGCATGTCTTTTTTTGGTGTAAAGGTATGGAAGCGCTCTGTGAAGTTGCCTTTATCATCCATTTCGATAATAGATACAGATTTACGCTGTTTTGCTTCTGAAAAGGAATACTTCATTAAACTGCCTGAATATTTAACTGATTGATGATTTAAAGCATCTGGACTGTGAAGATGGCCTAAAGCAGTGTACGAAAAAGGCGCGAACACTTCTGCACCGACACAGCCTGAACCACCAACAGACAGGACTCTTTCTGAGTCTGTTGTTTTCCCGCCTAGAACGAAGCTATGTCCTATAAGGATATTCGGTTCGCTCGCATTCAATTGAGCTTCTATTTTGCCGACGATTGCTTTCATTGCATCATGGTGATTAACGATGGAAGAATCTCCGAGAAATTCTCTTACAGTTACCGGCTCACAATAAGGAACTAAATAAAAGTTAACGCCTTTCATATGAATTGGCGCAAGGCTATTTTCGATTTTGCCGTTTAAGAAAAATTTGTTTTGTTTATACCATGAGCTTCCGAAAGATAATCGTTCTGCACTGTCATGATTGCCTGAAACAGCTAGAATCGGAATATTCAATTCAACGTTAATGGTATATAACACCTCATCAAGCAGGTTCACTGCTTCTGTAGGAGGTATGGAGCGATCATATAAATCCCCGGCAATAATAATGCCATCCGGCTGTTCTTCCTTCGCAAGCTCAACAAATTGATTAAGCATATGCCTTTGGTCCTCTGTCATATACAAACCATGAACAAGCTTTCCTAAATGCCAATCTGCAGTATGAATGAATTTCAAATCTATCACCTCAAAAAACTATATATATTAAAATTTCGTTATCTAGTATTACTATGGAGACTATCCTTCATTATAGCAAACAATTGAGTTTTGCAGTTTATGAGATTTTTTGACAATACAAATTAGGGGATGCTTCTTGTGGAAGCATCCCCTAATATATTTATGTTAGTATATTATTTTTTATTAACATTAGCAGCTTGAGGGCCACGTGCGCCTTCTACTACTTCAAATTCAACTTCTTGTCCTTCTTCTAAAGACTTGAAGCCTTCTGTTTGAATAGCAGAATAGTGTACAAATACGTCGTTTCCGTTTTCTTGTTCAATAAATCCGAAACCTTTTTCTGCATTAAACCATTTTACTTTGCCGTTGTTCATGAAAATATCCTCCTATTAGCTAAAAAGCTTCCCTTAAAATTACCATTTTATCCCGCATTTTTATTACGAATGCCAATCTTTAAAACTATGAAAAAAAGGCTGTAACACGTAAATACGTTAACTAACGGTTAATGTAAATTTAACATTTTTAGTTATTATTGCCAATAGAAAACCCTTTCATTTTTCAGATAATTACCCCAGAAATTTTATTACTATTATTTCATCCTATCTGGCAGACTATCAATTGACTGAATCATCGAGTCTAATCTTATTTCAATCCTGTACAGTAAATACATACTGACAGCGATTGGAAAGCCAGCTTCACTGATTACTGCCATCCATTCAGTCATTGCCTTCACCTCTACTTTTAGTTAAAAAGGGACAGGAAAAAAACTGCCCCTTCTTCTGCTACAGTTCATACTCGGTAACATTTCGTTCAATTACCCGTGCACCTTTCGGGGAAATTAAATCACCATTAGCTGTAGTAAAAACGTCGGCTGCAATAATGCTGTCCATTGCCGTTTTCATAGCTTCCAAATCTATTGGCTCCTGCGGCTCACCTAAAGTTAGTTTAGACTGTTTGCCATTTGCGGCGCTAAAGGTCAATTCAAGTGTTTTCGCCATTCTTTTCACCACCTTTCTATGCAAGATTTCTTTATCTTGAAATATCATAGCTTTCATGCTTTGTTACAGAATAAACAGGGAAACTCACAATCGTTTCAATAGAGTCGGCTGCCTGCAGAATCTGATCAGCAGAAGCAGTTGGCTTGACGAGATTAAAGGTTTTGCTGATTAACTGGGGGTCACCATTTTCCTTAACACCGTTTTGAAAATGCAGCTTAATACTAGTTTCTTTCAACACGATTTGTGCCATGATTAACATCACCTCCTTTCCCTTTCTATATAGACATATGGTGCTAAAAAGGACAGGGGGAATGCACCGTTATTTTTATAAATATTTTATTCATAGGTATGCAAACAAACGAAAGAAAGGATTTTTTCATAGAATGGAAGCATAAGAGGATTAAAGGAGGGAACCTACATGGAATTGGAGCTTCTAAAGGCATTTATAAACGAAAATTATTATGTTTTCATACCAGTTCTATGGGTGATTGGATATGCACTTAAACAAACACCCAAAATCCCTAATTGGCTAATTATTTGGATTTTACTAGCATTCTCCATCATTCTTGGAACTTTTGCTTATGGATTTAACCTTTCAGCCATCATAAATGGAGTATTAGTAACAGGTGTAGCTGTATTAGGACATCAAATCATTCAACACAACCCATTCAGATGATATTAAACATCTTTTATATAGAAAAAAGGCTGGTGCAAAGCATCCCTTAAGGGGAGGTGCGCACCTGCCTTTCATTTTGCGTTTTAAGCACAACAAATTTTTTATTCCTTAACCATCCTTTTTTCTATAACTAATACAACAAATAATCCTGCCAATAAACATAGACCTGAAAGTATTTTTACCGATATGTTTACAGCAGAAGTAATATCTTTCAAAAAAGAAAAACAAACATATATGAACAAAAGCCAGTGACCCTTTTTAGCTATCCGTTTTATGTTAATCACCCTTCATCTAGTTAGACTAATATTTATTGATTTTTGATCGGAGTATCCAACTGGGATAAAAAGGTACCGACCTATTTAATTATCTGTCCTTCTAGCAACTTTTAAGACTTTTCCTCTGTATATAATTTATATAGTTTTAAATGCCTCTCACTGAGCGTTTTCCGTTTCTCGATATCTCTATTTAATTGAATGAATGCTTCTAACTTAGCGTTTCTTCGCAGCCAATATACTTTTAAGTGCTCCTCACAATACCAGTTTAATGCTGTTCCTTCCCAATTTTTCAATGGACGATTTCCCCTTGAATCACAGTTCTCTGCTTCGCATTTTCTATCTATAAAGTATTGGGCCATAAATCTTCCTTCTCTATTTTTTTAATGGTTTCTTTTAGGTTCTCCTTTGTTTCTGCTAATCTTCTCTGTAAATGGCTATTGTGATAGATATCCAAGTAAAAATCTGCAAAAGATTGATGCTTATAGCGTGGTACAGCATGCATATGAAAATGAGATAACTCGCTAAAGATGCCGCGATTTTGGCATCTCGTTATACAATCCGGCTGGTAAAGCTTTTTAAGAGCTTGTGCAAATAATCTAGAAGCTTGTATGACAGAATTTGCTGTATTTGTATTAAGCTTCCTCAACATGCCCTTCATTAAAAAGACCATCATCTAATAGACCACAAATATACTCATTATCATAAACGATATGCACTGTTAATCTCTTATTTGCTAGACTGCAGCCTTAACATTCCAACTACTCACCTAAATATTAAAACTGGGACTACATTCACTCCAAACATCAAATTTATTGCCATCAATATCTGAAAATACAAAGTTACGTCCTGAGTGTCCTCTATCTTCTATGTCACCAACTTGGATTTTTTTATAAACAAACTCGTTATGTAATGCTTCTAATTCGCGTAATCCATTAACTTCGAATGTCATGGAGAAATGTTCTTGACCATATATATCCAAAAAGTTTGCAGTTTGGTTAGGTTGGGATGCAACTAAAAATAAGCTTTGGTTTGCCAGGTTTAGGATAGCCTTATCAGCATCCTTATAACTCAACTCCGCACCTAAATTCCGTACATACCATTCTGCAGAAAGGTCTACATTAGTAACTGGGATATAAGTTGTGCCTACTCTTATTAGTTTTTCACTCACCATTATCCTCCTTTTCTAAGTTTATTTTTTACGTATATCCTGTAAAAATCAGCTTTATCTGCTGCAGTATTCGTTTACCATTTTCATCAATAGTTTGTTTTCTTCCGCAGATACATTTTCATATAACCTTGCTCCTGCGATTATTGGCAACCACTCGAGTATTTCACCTTTAAGAATGGTTGTATGTTTACAATACATATCTATATAAAGCTCGGCTAACTCTATAGAAAATGACAAAAACAATAAATAAGTTCGGCATATATCTGCCAGCCTATCACCAGCACTAGCATCCACCCAATCAATGATATAAACTTCCTTGTCTGTTGCAATTAGATTAAACGGATGAAGATCTCCATGACAAAGTCTGTGTTCATGCTTTAAACTCTTCAATTTTAGAACCAAGGCTTGCTTTTGTATGTCATTTAAACAAGAAACCGCTTGAAGCTTAGATTTGAGTCTTTCTGGCAGAGGCTCTAATGCATCGGCTTCAACTATAACTGCATGAATGGATGTTTGTACGTTAATTAAAAGCTTCATGTATCGCTCCGCATGCTCTAAATCATTTAATAATTGCTGCCCCAATGTTTCCCCGTAAATATACTCCATAACGATTGCCTGACTGTCATTTATATTTTTCACTTCCAGTACTTTAGGAGCATTAAGCCCTTTAGAATAAGCATACTGTTGTTTTTTAGCTTCATAATAAGCTTCACCCTGCGGTAAAAAATCTTTAAAAACTTTCATTATTTTACTGTCCAATAAATATAGATTGGCTGTATTACCTGTAGCTATTGGATTCCCTAAATTCATTATTTTCTCCTCCGAACGAATAACGTACTAGACGTAATACAAAAATGGCTGTATTGCAGCAACTAACATTTTCTATTTTAGGAAAAGACAGCAGGACTAATAAAATCTCCTTGGATAGGATCTAACCCTTTCTCAAACCGAATACGAATGGATGAACCCTCTCGGTAGTTTGATGAATTCATAACTTGAAAATGCAAATGAGGTTCTGTTGAATTACCTGAATTACCGCATAAAGCAATTAATTGACCTTTCGTTATTGAATCTCCTTCTTTTACAACAATGGAATCCTGTTTTAAATGGGCAAGCATACTAAACTCATTATTGCGGTGTTCCATGATTACGCAATTTCCTTCAGGATATTCCGAATTCAAATCACCTATAGCATTGTCTTTCATACCATCTACAATTTTTACAATCTTGCCATCTGCTGGTGCAGTTATTTCTTTATTAAAGGCATAATAATTACTCAGATTGTTTCTAGAATCATGGTAGGATATACCATCCTTCATAATGACTAAATCATATGCATATCTTTGATTTTCATAAGGATAATGATAGTTAATAAATTGATTAGTGCCGCCCCAAAAAACAAACCATTCTTCTTTAATTGGCATTATATAAGCATTTCGGCTAAATTGACGGTCACTTTCTGGATAGGAAATAAAGGGGGCAAGTCTTATTCCATGTATGACATTATCCGGGGCAAAGAAAACCACCATAGCCTTGTCCCGGCTGCTGTCTAACCACAAATATTGTGTTAAATCTCTATTCAAATTTGTTTTCATTTCTAAGGAAAAGCAGTCTACTCCGCTATTGAAGGATTCTCCGAGTTCCTTTAATTGTTCAAATGATACTTCCTGTTTAAATTCTTCTGTTGTTTGAGAATAAATGCTTAAAAAATCTCCATCTAAAAATTTATGTGCGAATTCTTCTGGTGTGACCCTTCTATTTTCTTTCATATAGACACCTCCTGAATTATTACATGTATCTTTACGGACTCATTTGGGAAAAGTTTCTAAAACGTAATTAATTTACTGTAAAAACTACTACTAGACCTTTTTTACAGTCCTTTCCACTTTCATTCTTTATTTAATATGTCTCTGATAAATTCCGTTTTGCCATTTGTATATACTTGCCTGTCTTTTGCCGTTCTTGCAAGGTCTCTTTTTAATTTAGTATATTCGGCTGCTGCTTCTGCATTCTTACGAAGGTAGTTGCGAAAGGCAAGATGCCTAGCTAATTCTTCACTTCCTTTATCACATACATACAAATGATGTTCCAGCCAATCTGTACAATAATTATCCCATGGAACGAAACAATCTCTTCTCCCAAACGCTTCTCTGCCTTCAAAGCTCCATTCTTGCTGATGATAATAGCCTATTTCCTCCAGTCCTTTGACTACAGCAGGAAGAATACGATATTCTTCGATGACGATATCAATATCTAAAATCGGTTTCGCTCCAAGCCCTCTTACTGCTGTACTTCCGACATGCTCCACACAGAGTATATGGTCACCAAGAGCTGATTTTATAACATGCTTAATAAGACCAAAACTCTCTTCCCATTTTTCATCATAATCCTTAATTTCAATGCCGCTTTGAGCTTTATTATTTTTTGACATAATCGCCTCCAACAATAGTGTTCATGCACCGATTAATCCTTTCTCCGTTTATAAATATCTTCTACAAATTGCGCCTTATAGTCCGTATATTTATCAATACCGGCAGTAGGATATTTCTCTATAAAACTAGTCTTAAGATTTGTATACATGTCTCGTGCTGTTTTATTTGAATTTAAATAATCCCTAAAAAAGATAAAATTATTCCAAAGGTCTTTATTATATTCAACAAGATGGAGATAATGAGTTTTTTCTTCAAAGGTATCGTCTGTAAATTTTGCTAGTACGATTTCCTCCGGCCTTTCAACACGCAGCCTGAAAAAACCTAATTTTTTTAATGCATAAAAAAATTTTTGGTCAACTTTTGTTAAATCATCTATTCCTACTGCTAAATCCAGTACTGGTTTAGCTGTCATTCCTTTGATTGCTGTACTGCCAATATGCTCCACTCTATTCCTTAATTGTGGAAGCACATGCAGAATAGCCTGCTTTATTTTTATGTATTCTTTATCCCATTGCATCGAATACTGACTTAGTTTCACTTCATTTCTTCTCAACCCGAGTTTCATAAGCGCACCTCAATAATCTATCATGGTATATAGGAGAACCATTCGAGATATATCCAATAAATCCCTCTTCTTACCTTGTAAAATATGATAAAAAACAACTTCCCAGGATTAGGAAGCTGTTTGTCATCATTTCTTAAGTTATTCAACTTCTTTAAGCATCTTCTCTATAACTACTAATCTTTGATTCAATTCATCTAATCTTTGGTTTATTCTTGCTGAATTTTCCCTTTCTAGCATTAGTCTTTCCTCCGCTTTTTGTTCGAGTCTTTTGGCTATTCGGGAAAGACTAATCCAAGCGATAGCTCCTATAATGATAATAGGTATTAATTGCAGAAATAAATTAACAATCATGGATATTATGAGCGTATTATTAGCCATTATTAAACCCCTTTACTGGTTTTCTTTTTTCTTGTTATTGGTGAAGAAAGGAACTAGTGAGCTTATTATTTGTTCATTAATGGTGAAACGCAAGAAATACAACTTATAGTATTTCATCGCCTTACCGCTATCTGATATTTCCATATCACACTTGATACAAGCTCTGCCTCCCCTAATTTTGATAAACGAAGATACAGTAAGGCTCTGCTGATAAGCACCTTCACAGTTCTATAGATTCATTTTTATTTCAAGCCCTGTTGGTTCATCCATTAAAAAATCTCTATATTCTTTAAATACTAAACGAATGCCTGAAACATCATCTGGTAGGGCTGGAGAAACAATAAAACTATATGTATAATGTCCTGTTGAACCGCCTGATTGATTGTTTCGGCACTCATATTGCTTGTCGGTAATATTTAAAGCGTAGGTAGGATTTTGTTTTTTGATTCTGGTCATAATTGGTGTCTCTTCAGACTCTTCCCAGTCAACATGAAGCTTTATGACACTAGTATTCTCATACTGGCGAATAACGGTTAAGGAATAAAAACGGCCAGCTATCTCCTTTACTTTTTGCACAGCAATCTGTTTTCTGAAACCAACTGGTTCTATTGTCGATTTAAATATGTGATCATAATTCATTGCTCCAAATAATTGATATAAAAAGTTCGGATAAAGTTCGTACTGATTTGCCCAGCTAGAAAGAATTTCTTCAGGTGGTACACCTGGATTATCGTTGGAAAGGATTTTACGTTGTTGTAATAAAGAACAAATTTGTTCATCAATTTCGAGAAGTTGATTATCATAATAATCTGTAAAGCGGGGAACTTGTTTCATATAGACCTCCTCCTTTTGTATTTATTGTTACTTTAACAGAAAGTGGAATAAAGTGTATATGGATATGGTATAATTTTCTAAAACAAATACAAAAGAAATATCTTTTCAGAAATATAAGGAGCAGAAACTATGTTAAAAAGAAAATTACTTGCTTGCATGTTTACCTTCCTTTTATCTCTTTCATTCATTACAATATTATTGCCTGCAAATTTATGGTTTTCTGAAATGGAAATGCAATCAGACTTTATTGGTGATTTATTTATGTATTCCGTTTATATAGGGTTAGGATTATTGCTTTACGGTCTCCCTGTTTCCATCCTTATCGAAAAAATAGCAAACAAACTTCCTGAAGGAAGAATGGCATTTACCTTTGGATTACATATTTTATTTGGTTTCCTTCCCTTCTTTCTATTATGGTTTTTTACGTTATTTTCATTAATCAGCTCTATTTTATTTTTTGTAATAGATGAAGGAATAAGATTCATAGAAAAAAGAAAAGCGATGGAGGTAAAAGTCTAATAGCAGACTGGATGTAAGTAAAAAAAAGAGCTGCCTATTGGCAACTTTTAAAGGTAAGCTTCGTTCGGATCTGCTGAAAGCTCTTCTATTGTCAAAAATTCAAATTGCACAGTTTGTTCCTTTCCTTGAGGACTGCATGCGAATACTCCAGCAGAAATTGGTGCGTCATTTGGAATATCCAAATGAGCTAAACGTATTTGCGACCAGTCATTACCATTCCACGAAAAGTCAACATAGCAGTTTTGAGCTATTCTCGATATTCGGAAGTACAGATTTGTCTCATTAGATTCCGCTTTTTGAGTCGACCAGTCCGAGTACCCTTGATTAGTAACGACAGCTCCTAATTTACTGAGCTCATCTGTGATATATTCTAAAGAAGTTTTAACCCAGACATCTTGTGAATAGCGAATCATCAAACCTGTATGATCATACTTTGATTTTGGGTATGTTTTTACCTTTGTTGTCATCCTGAAGTTCTTATCTGTTTCTATAAACAGAAAGTGCCCATTGTCTGCTTGAAAGCCATAATGTGTTTTTTGCCAATAATCTGTTTCCTGATCTGTTTCTAACACTAATTGCGAGCTTTTTTCATCGACGTACCATTTTCTCGGCTCACACCGCCACTGAAGCAAGCTGTTCAACTTTGTATTTTCAAACTTTTCTTCGAGAAGCAAATTACCCATATTCCATTTACCTCCTATTTTCCCAATTATAAGTATACGCTTTCATTATACTTCAGCTTACTTCTATAAGATATAAAAAAGTCATGAGAATCTTAGACTTATATGGTAAATATTATGTTAAAATGAATTAGTTCACGCTTAGTGTTCAAATACATATACTTTTTGAGGTAAACGATGAATAACAAATTGCTATTTACTTTTTCCACTCTGTTAATTGCTGCGATTGCATTTATCACAAGAGAGATTGCTACTGTTATGATGCTGTACTTAATATTATTAGCTTTACATGGCATCCACGGCACATTGAAGAATTTCTATGAAGATTGGAAAAATCGGAATAACTATCCTCACTAGAAGGATTTAATACACCTCCTGTTTTGCAGAAATGGGAGGTGTTTTTACTAACACACAAACCATAGAGGAAAACATGTAATTTGCTACTATAAAAATTTTTATGCAGCTATGCTTCGGATGTATAATCATCTACTATTTCTACCACTTCTATCCTGCCGTTTATTAATAGTTCTGGAAGCTCATTTCCTATATTTTCTTTCCAATATTCTCTTGCTTCCTTGATCTTATGTGCAAATGTTGCCCCATCTTCTTTTGGCAGAAGACTGCCATCACCTTCAAAACAACTGCCTATAACCTTTAATTTAACAATTTGCAAAACATTGCGGTTAAAAGAATCAAATAATACTTTCCACTTTAATGCATCTTCATAGCTTTTGGCAGCATACAAACAAGACAATCGTGAAGGATATTCGGGAAATTCTTGAAGCCTTACCATTTCTACAATTACTTCTCTAATAGCGCGAACGGTTTGGCCAACATATTCAAAGGCAACTTTTGCATCTTCGTCCTTTAAGTTCAGTTCATCTGCTGAAAAGTTATTATAGAAAATTCTCATAAAGTCTTCTCCTTGAGAATTTTTCCAGTCTCTTTCGAAAGAGAATCGATAAAGATTATTAGCTTCATTCTTATCAAAGTTCAGAACTTGGCCAAGCGCCATTTTCTTTCTTGTAACTAGATGATAAACATAATATACTCCATCCACCTGCATCGCCCTCCCTTTCCCAGTATTAGTTCTCGTCTTTTTTTGAAAAGCCTGCTATAATAAAAAACCTTATCCAAAAAGGATAAGGCTTTAACTAGCTTTAAGCTGTGCTTCTAGTTTTTTATAGTTAACTAACATCGCTATTCTCCAAGGTACAATCATCGAAAAAGCAAGAATCCAGAACATTCCGCTTAGTGCTCCCACATCTATGGAGCTGCTTAAGATTAATTTAGCGACAATCCGAACAGCAAGAAGCCCAAATAAAATAAAAATAAAGGCTTTCGACTTTTTCAAGTATATATCATTTTCCTTTATCTCAAAACTTGAGGTTTTAATCAACAAGATAGAAAAAAGCATACCTATAATACAAGATTCCAATATCTCCGTTGTCGTTACCGCAAACATCGGAAAAACGAACATGAGCGCGCCTGTGCTCATCATGACTGGAGGCAAGATAATTTTTTTTGCTGATACTGGTTTTTTTGCCGCTTTCATTCGGACGACCATAAAAAATGTCCCCATGAAAATAGCTACAATTGATGATAGAATGACTGATGTCATTGCTCATCTCTCCTTTTTATTTAAGCCAGCCGATTGGCTATTATCATTTAATCCTATTATATAGTAACAAAATTTAGCTTTTTTTAAAAGAATTAAAAAACGGATATGATTTGCATCATACCCTAAAAACTCCATTATACATTAGCTCAATACTCTATTGACAGCATCTAAAACTCTGTTTTCATCAAACGGCTTAACAATAAAATCCTTTGCTCCTGCTTCAATTGCTTCTACTACCATTTTTTGCTGTCCCATTGCTGAACACATAACAACTTTAGCATTTGGGAATTCTTTTTTTATTTCTTTGACTGCTTCAAGTCCACTCATTTCTGGCATTGTAATGTCCATAGTGACTAGATCTGGATCTAATTCCCTATACAGGCGAATAGCATCTTTCCCGTTTTCTCCTTCACCAACCACTTCATGGTTTGCTTTGGTTAGTATGTTAAAGAGTGTCAATCTCATAAATTTTGCATCGTCTACTATTAATATTCTTGCCATAGTTGTTCCTCCTCAACAAAAAACGGACAAATACTTTTCCATCTATAAATTAGCACCTTAAACAATATATCGAATCTTTGTGATCTTTTCAATCACTATTTTTTGATAAGTTTGCGGGCATTTCCCTTACCTATTATTATACAGGAAAGTAAAAAATTTAAAAGCCTTTGAAGCCTCCAAAGATTGGCGAAAGAGCTCGAATTATGACATTTAGCCCATTAAAATACAAAATAATTCCCATAATTATCATAAAAACTCCTCCTATTCTCATAAAAGACCTGCTGTATCGTTGAATGACAGGCATACTCCCAATGAAAAAGGAAAGCAGCAAAAAGGGAATCGCAAACCCTAAAATATAGGCAAACATATAGAGAATGCTCGAGGCTGGATTTGTGCTCGCTAAGTAAAGAACAGCACCTATAATTGGTCCAGAGCATGGTGTCCAGCCTGCTGCAAAACTTATTCCGATTAAAAAGGAACCAAAAAAACCAGCTGGCCTTTCACGGAATGTGATTCTCCGTTCCTTCATTAAAAATTTCGGTCTGATTATTTCTAATATAAACAAACCAAAAACAATGATAATAATCGATCCTGCCTTTCTCAACAACTCCATATGCTCTTCAAATAATGTCCCTATTAACGTAGTGCTAAATGCTAAAGCAAAAAAAATCGAAGAAAACCCTATCAGGAAAAAGATTGTATGCAAAATGCTTGTTCTTTGTAGAAGTACAGCATTATTTTTCATACTGCCAACAGACATTCCTGTAATATAGGAGAGAAATGCCGGATAAAGCGGAAGACAGCATGGAGATAGAAAGCTTAAGAAGCCTGCTCCTAAGGATATAAACAAATTAATATCACTCATCAAATCCCTCCTGTTTATGTCCATCCATATACTATATGACAAGCTTTCCTTAATATGATATTTACAGATTTTTTGCATTAAATTCCATAAATCGCTATAATCAAGATATAGACATGCATAGTAAAAGTTTTTTAATAGCTTAAGAAATAGATAACACTTTTGATGCATAAGATTTCGGCGGCATGTACATGATTTAAGTAACAAGGATGTTCGACGAATCATAAAGCTAGAAAGGACTAATACCATGTCAAATCAGCAATTGGTTTACTTAATAGAAATAAAAAGACAAAAATTAGTTGAAGCTGCAAAAGAACATGGTTTTGCTTCACCCATTGTAATCAGCTGCAGTCAGGAACTAGATATACTTATAAATAAATTAATGGAAACTACCGCTAATCCCAAAAAAGTTTCTAAATAAAAAATCCCCCACTTTATGAAAAGAGGGGGATTTTCTTGAGGAATAATATATTCAATTATTCCCCCGGCAATCGCAAAAAACGACAAATTTATTGGTTTTTCACCATTGCTAATAATCTTTATATATAAAAAAGACATCCAACAGGATGCCTTGTACTAATTTTCTATCTTAATACATCTCTCTCGTAAAATCATTAGGTGCTTCTTCAACAGAGAAGCTTAACACTTTATCAAAATTAAAATATTCTCCTGTAACTGAATCCTGAATCCACTGATTCTTTAAAATAAAGCCTGTAGCATTGCTTAAATGATTGTGCCGAATAACCAAGCTTCTTTTTTCATCATTTCCATAAGTAAAATAAACAATATATTCTTTCATATTGAATACACCTCCACTATTATTAGTATTCGGTGATATAACAAACAATTCCTTCTTAATAACGAACACCTTACTAAAAATTTTATAACTTGGCGGTATTCTCGCCTTATTAAGTAGATTAGCTATATCTTCAATTACAAGCTTAAATCTTTTTAGCCAATAGTTCACAAACCATTTCATTCATACTCACTACTCATCGTCTCTCTTTTCTAAACTCAAATATTCCCACTATAATCACACCAACAAAAATAATAGAAAGCCAAAGCCACCAATAGTAGATAAACTTCTCACCTTCTGTCATGTATAAACAGTTTCAATAGCTAACGATGTCCCTTTTTTTAAATCTCTGTTTATTTACAAAAGAATTAATAAAAATAGTGTTTGTTCTTCGTTTACATACCATAAAATCCCATAATATACTTTACTGTAACTTACATAATTAAGCGAAGTAAGTTATACACCGATCTAACCTTCACTAAGGACAAGTGAAGGCTTTTTATTTTATACGCTTATCCAAAAATAAGAAAGCCCATTACTGTACTTCCATTCGCTTGTATTAACCTTTCCCTAACTTTAACCACTGGTCACTTATATGTATTGCATACCATAATGACTTACTAATTGCAGTTGGATAATATGTTTCCACTTCTTCACTGGTTATTAGTAATCAGGAACTTATAGATATATTCAAAACGTCTAAGTTGATTTAACCAACTTAGTGTATTCCATTAAAAAATCCAACGTTGATTGATTTAAGTTATACTTTTCTGTAATCATAATAATCCCCATTTACTTTTTACATTATTATAAAATAAAAAAGCCCTATAATGGGCTAATTTCATTTTAAATTCCCTGTTTTATAAAGTTACCTTTTTTCTTACTTTACTACTACATTGCTTACATTTGCCTTTTTCAATTTCGTTATGGTATACGATTTTCCCACATTCTCGACACTTCTTATATAGATTACTTACAAATAATTCATTGATATTATTTTCAAATAAGTGAATCTTATTTTCATACTTAATAAATAAGTGTGCAGTATTTATAGAATCATCCAGTCCAGAATGTAACTTTCCTTCATGATTAATATTTGCAAATTCTAAAGCCTTTTTTAAGCTAACAGGATGATGACTTCCTAATACTTTAGAAATTGGTTTTTGTATGTCAGTGTAGTTTTTTAACCAGGAAATAGGATATGCGTCAATTGAATAATTATTAATTAATATATTGAGGTCAGATGGACTCCACGTACATATATAGTAATCATCTTCACCTATCCACTTTTCAAACTCCTTCATCGCTATAGCCAAAGGGATTCCCTTGCGCATTTCAGCCTCTGTAATACCGATCATTTTTCTAGATGATTTTCTTATGTGTCCTGTCTTTGGTAAAACAATGCGCCTGAAAGTAGAAATGACTTTGGAGTTTCTAACTTTTGCAGCTCCAATCTCTATAATGTATTGTTTTTCCCCTTTGTTGAAAGTAATTTGATTTTCTAGATCAACAATTATGACATCCATGATGGTTATTACATCTCCCTCTTAATGCTGTACAAGTAAAAATTATACCATTCCTATTATTAGTGTTCAATTTCACTTATATTATTACTAATAAAAAGTCTGCATTTATCAATAAAACACCCAAAGGTTAATGTACTATTATTAACAATAAAGAAAGATGAAAGGCATATACTAAACGTAATACGCACCTTTCATCTTTCTCTTTTATCTACTCTCTAATTAACTGGGAATCTTCTTCTGTTCCACTTGAAGATTTTACTACAATGATTTTGTCTTTATTTTCAAAATAACCTTCAAATAATAATTCATTAGTTCCGTCTTCCGGATTAATTACTTCTAGCAAAAAGTTACCATCTTCTGATTCGGTAACTATGTACTCTGCAGTCACTGATTCATCCTTGTTTATTAATCTTTCTTCACCTATTTCTAGATGTCCAGCAGTTTCCCCATCTATTACAACTTTCCAAGTTCCCACTAATTTATCTTTAGTAGAGCCACCACAAGCAGCTAGAAGTAATACAACAGATAATACTAAAACCAATCCCAATCGTTTATTGCGTAAAAACATTTTTCCAACCTCCGTAATTATTTCTCACCATTACAGTATAGTAATAATTACTCATTATTTCAACCAAATAATACAAATAATAGTACTTTTGTATCACTATAATTATTTCCTTTCAATAATAAAATTAGTTTTCTAATTGCTTTTTTAAACATCTCTCAAAAACTTAGCTAAAGTCTAAATAAAAGTTGTTTTTATTAACCTTCTTTCTCACACCAACTAAAGAAAGCTGATACCATCTTAAACATAGACACTATACTCTGTGGCTTTAATCCATCCTTCTGTTTTAGCCGTACATAGGACTTTAAATCAAATATTGTTATGTTTTCTAATTGTTCAATTCCAAGCTTTTCATTTAGGTACTGTTTGAGTTGTTTGTACTCTTGACGTTTATTTACCATGGTCTATGGGGTAAAACCCATTGCTTCACAATGATATAAATACTCGTTTAATACATCTTCAAATTCCAATGAAAAAACCACCTTCCCTATGATTATGTTTTCACAGGAAAAGTGGTTTTAAATTAGTTTGATGAAAGTTACACCAGAAGGTTAAACCAAATGCGATGTAAATTCTAGATGAAAGATTCACTCTACAAGGCATTTTTAGGGAAACCTTTATCTATTAAACGCTATGTAACAGCGTAGAACCTACAACCACAAAGGTTTATTTCCCTTGTTGTTTGTTCATTGCAGCCATCATTTGATTGATTTTCTTTTGGGATGGTTTCATTCCCATTTGCATCATCATCATTTTAAGCATTTGCTCGTTAATTGGCGGGTTGTTCTTCAAGTAAGTCATCATGTATCTACGCGCGATGAAGAACCCAATAGCTAGTCCAGCAATCAGTGCCAAAACACCAATTAGAATATAAAGCCATAGCATATATCTTTTCCTCCTTCATGTTGTCTATTACTTAGTGTACTAGACCAAAGAATATTATACAATATTTGTCCAATAATTTCTCATGTTCATATCAAATTTCTTTCTTTTATTGGTTTTAACCAGCCAAATCGGGCATTTTCCACGTCAATCGCCAAAAAGGACGGTTCATTTTTTCGCAAAATTTCAAAGAAAATCGACTCAGCATCATAATACCCTTCTGCTTCAATAACTATGTATTGTTTGGTGAGCCTCAGCTGCGCACTGCTTAAATTGCCGTTTTCTATGTAATATGTATGGCTGTCCTGCTGCTTGAAGCTTTTGTTTTTTTGCAGATCGCCAAACAATAGCTTCTGGAGTCTCCACACAGATATAGGAAGTGTGATATAGTCGATTTGCTTTGCCGTCTCTAATTTAAGCAAGGAATCATCTGTTTTAGTATGCTCAGAAAATAATTTGTAAAACATTCTTTCTTTCCCAAGATAATCAGTTGCTATATCCTCTTTAATCAAATACAAATAATATTTTCTCATACCCTTTGCACACCCGCCTATTTGCATTCTTTTCTTCTATTATAAGGAAGCAAATATACAAGTTGTGTCTCAAGCTGTTAAAAAAACAGACTAGTTTTGTCGAATTCGAAATTTATTGGCATATTCGAGAGATTCTGTTCAAAAAAAAGAAGAGCAATCTGCTCTTCTTTTTTCTGTATATATTAGTTGTTATCAAGCACTGCTTTTAGACGTGCTACAACATTTTCTACTGTAAAGCCATATTCTGCTAGAATTTTATTTCCTGGTGCAGAAGCTCCGAAAGTATCGATTGCCAATACTTCGCCTTCGTCTCCAGCATATCTATGCCAGCCTAGTGAGCTTCCCATCTCAATTGCAAGACGTTTTTTCACTGTTTTTGGAAGAACGCTGTTTTTATACTCAGCAGATTGCTGTTCGAAGCGATCCCATGATGGCATGCTGACAACAGATACAGAAATTCCTTCTGTTTCTAATGCCTTTTGTGCTTCAACCGCAAGTCCTACCTCTGAACCAGCTGCTACTAGAAGTGCATCTGGAGTTTCTTTGCTTGCTGGTGAAATGACATATGCACCTTTAGAAACGCCTTCGTATGCGTTAACATCCGTCCCTTTAATAGTCGGCAAGTTTTGACGAGTCAATACTAAAGCAGTTGGTTTGTCCGTTGATTCTAAAGAAAGCTTCCAAGCAGCTGCTGTCTCATTACCATCAGCTGGACGAATTACGGAAAGGTTTGGCAATGCACGCAAACCAGCAAGCTGTTCAACCGGCTCATGTGTAGGACCATCCTCACCTACTGCAATACTGTCATGTGTAAAGACATAAGTTACAGGCAAGCCCATGATTGCTGCAAGTCTGATTGCTGGTTTAAGGTAATCAGAGAATACGAAGAACGTTCCTCCAAATATTCTTAATCCGCCGTGAAGAGCGATACCATTCATAGCAGCACCCATTGCGAATTCCCTTACTCCGAACCAGATGTTTCTGCCTGCAAAGTTTTCAGGAGTGAAATCTTTTTCTCCTTTAATCATTGTATTGTTGCTTCCTGCCAAGTCAGCAGAACCGCCAATGAAGGAAGGAACGTTTTTAGCGATACCGTTAAGCACTTCTCCAGAAGAAGCACGGCTTGCAAGGCTCTTGCCTTCTTCATAAACAGGAATATCTTTATCCCAGCCTTCTGGCAATTTATCATCGATTGCAAGCTTGAATTGTTTAGCAAGCTCCGGATATTCACCTTCATATTGTTTAAGAAGTTCTGTCCACTCTTGCTCTTTTTTCGCACCATTTTCAGCGATTGTTTTTTTGAAATGCTCGTAAACCTCTTCAGGAACATAGAAATCCTCTTCGAAAGTCCATTTGTATGCTTCTTTCGTCAATTTGATTTCGTCTGCACCAAGTGGAGCACCATGTGAAGCAGATTTACCAGATTTGTTTGGAGAACCGAATCCGATAACTGTTTTCACTTCAATCAATGTTGGATGGTTTTCATCTGATTTAGCTGCTTCCAAAGCAGTTGTCAATTCTGCAAGATCGTTTCCATCTTCAACACGCAAGTATTGCCATCCATAAGACTTAAAGCGTTGTTCTACACTTTCAGAGAAGGACTTGTCCAAGTCTCCGTCCAATGAGATATCGTTTGAATCATAAAGAACAACTAGTCTTCCAAGCTTTAAGTGACCTGCAAGTGAAGCTGCTTCTGCAGAAACACCTTCCATTAAGTCGCCGTCGCCGCAAATGCCGTATGTAAAGTGATCTACCACTTGATATGAATCTCTGTTATAAACAGAAGCCAAATGTCTTTCAGCCATTGCCATACCAACAGCCATTGCAATACCTTGACCTAGTGGACCTGTTGTTGCATCAACACCAGCTGTGTGCTTGTATTCTGGATGTCCAGGAGTTTTGCTTCCCCATTGGCGGAATTGCTTCAAATCTTCGATTGATAAATCATAACCGGATAAATGCAGCATGCTGTATAGCAATGCAGAACCGTGGCCTGCAGAAAGAACAAAGCGATCGCGGTTAAACCAAGTTGGATTTTTTGGATTATGGTTCATGAAAGAAGTCCATAATTTATATGCCATCGGAGCTGCACCCATTGGCATTCCAGGATGGCCGGAATTAGCTTTTTCAATACTATCAATCGCTAATGTGCGGATTGAACTAATAGCTAAGTTATCAATTGTTTCTGTCATTCACTAACATCCTCTCATTTATAAATCGTACATACTTATAATAAATGTCTCGGCTTTATAACACAACTCATTAGATTATAAGATGTCTGACTTTTATAGTATAAACCCAATTTCGGTAAAAAAAAATACCATGATGACTATTTAATCTCCCTGTTTACCAATTCTTTCATTATATCTTAACCAAATTCACAAAAAATCCTAAAATTTTTTTGAATTTCATACAAAGAAATTTTATGTTTTCTAGTAAGGATTGGCATATAAATCGATATCAAAATCTGCTTCAATTTTGGAAGCGAATTCTACTAAATGGCTATCTAAATGCAAACTTGGTGAATATCCATCATTAATTTTTATCACGATAACGAAACTGCATTCTAAGCCAAATTCCTCTCTAAGATCATTTATAACAGTAGTTTTCCCCTGTAATTGTCTTATAATTTGCGATATCAGTTCTCCTGTATCAAGAGATTCTTGATACCCGGTACTGAGTTCCCAAGATGTATAGCTTCTAGTTAAGTTTTTCGTTTCATTTATCTTTCTAATGAAGTCACCTTTTTTATAAATTTTTGTTGGGTATATATCCAAGCGTTTTGTAACCTGCTCCAATGGAAAATCATCTGCGTAGATTTTAAAGTACACCTTGATTTCTGTTTGATCCATTCCATTCTCACCTCTTGTGATTCCATTAACCATCTTTTATTGAAAGTGAAATCTTCAACTTTTTAACAAATTCCGTTAATCGTCAGAAATAAAAAAAAATCATGGCAAACTAAGCCATGATTTTTTAGTGCAATTTTTTCTTTTCTTGAATGTCTTTAATTTTTTGAGGAGTTACATCATCACCATTTGGGTCATAGATTTTAACACCTTCTAGTGTTGTAAGCATGTTAGAACGGAATGTTTTTAAGTATTCAGCTCTTAATGCAGTTTGTTCTTTTGCTTCTGCTTCAGTTAAGCCTTGTTCTTTTTTCTTTTTTGCCAACTCGTTTATGCGATTAAGCTTTTCATTTGAAATCATCTGCATTTTCTCCTTTCCTTCTTCCATTACGGAAATCCCCGAAATATATATGGAAACATAGTTAAGTTATTTATGAAAAATTCATTATAACATAAAGAAGTGCAGCTTTACATTTATCAGCATTATTTGGCAGCGTCTTTGTTCTCATCCATAAACTCTTGATATCTTCTATGAATCGTCGCTTTCGAAAATTCATAGCCTAAACCACGAAGGGTAGACGCAATCTCTGCGAAGGTTAGTCCGTTCTTCTTCAACTTAACCACTTCTTCTACTGGAACTTCCAAGCGGCTTCTTCCTGAATGAACACCTTGATTCCGCAGGTTTTCTGCTGGCTTATAGCCGTTTTCAATCGCTCTGTTCATACCTCTTTTAATCTTAATATTATGTATCTTTCTTTGGTATTCTTCCACAAGACTAACGATTTGCAGCACCATGGAGTCTGCATCAGATAAAACCAGCTCACCTGCATGTGATATGCTGTAAAGCTTTACCTTTTCACGCAAGATGCAGTGCAGTATAGCAATCTTTGCATTCCCCCTCCCCAGTCTTGTCTCATCCTGTATCAAGACGGCTGCGATATTCTCTTCCTTTATGATTTCAAGCAGCTCTAGCAGGCCATCTCTTTCGAGGTCGAAACCGCTTGCCTGTTCTTTAATGATATGACAGACACGAAAATTCTTTTCTTTGGCGAGCTGGAGGAGCTCTTCTTCCTGTCTTACTAAAGAGGTTGCCTGTTCCTCTTTGTCTGTAGATACTCTGCAATATATTACAACGTCCATTTTATAACCACCATTAACAAGTTTTTAATACACAGATGCCGCCTGCAATTTATAAGCAAGCGGCATCTGCAATCCATATTAACATAATATTGTTTATTACTGCTTTAGTCTGCTGCAAGCATTGTGTTCTGCTTTTCTAGCAGGACTGGAATAACCAGCTCTTCTCCTGTTTGAATCTGATTACTGGCAATGTCATTATGGTCTTCCACCCATTTGATAAACTGTTTTTTTGGCATGCTGTATAAACCCTCATATTGATCAGAAATCTCCCATAGGGAATCCCCTTTGCTAACTGTTACCTTTATGTATTTATCTGTATCTGCATGACTGGACTTTAATGCGATGATAAAGCATGTCACTAAGCTGAATATTATAAGTATGATAGAGTATGAATGTTTTCTCCAAATTTTTTCGACCATTGTAAATCACCCTTTATTTAGAATGTACGTTCGCTTATATTTGCATTTTAATACGAACAGATGTTTTGTGTCAACAAAAAAATCAGAACTTATGTTTGTATCGATATTTATTCCATGTTATACTAGCTGTAAGAAATAATAGTCGAGGTGCATACAATGCAAAAGCTATCTAAAAGACAACTAGATATATTGGAATACATAAAAGAAGAAGTCCGCCTCAAAGGCTATCCGCCATCCGTAAGAGAAATTGCGGAAGCTGTCGGACTTGCTTCAAGTTCAACTGTACACGGGCACTTGGCAAGATTGGAAAGCAAAGGCCTAATCAGAAGAGACCCTACAAAGCCACGTGCAATTGAAATACTAGACTTGGAAGAAAACAATATACCAAAATACAACATTATCAATGTTCCTGTTGTCGGTAAGGTAACTGCAGGTTTACCAATCACAGCGATTGAGAATGTAGAAGAGTATTTTCCTCTTCCTGAAAGACTTGCTCCAAGTGATGAACAAGTATTTATGTTGGAAATTATGGGAGAAAGTATGATTGAAGCAGGGATACTTGACGGTGACTATGTAATTGTAAGACAACAGAATTCCGCTAATAACGGAGAAATTGTTGTCGCAATGACAGAAGATGACGAAGCGACAGTCAAGCGCTTCTTTAAAGAAAAGGATTCGATTCGTCTTCAGCCGGAAAACTCTACGATGGAGCCAATTGTCCTTCGTCATGTAAGCATCCTTGGAAAAGTTATTGGCGTATACCGCCATATCCAATAAAAAGAGATGTCGTCCTTAGTGGTCGACATCTCTTTTTATTGGATATGTTCCCGCTGATTAGTGTTTACTCTCTGTAAATGGGGGTAAATTTCTACTATCAAATGATAAAAGGTGATGTAATGCATGATTTAGAGATTAGGATGTTCGTTAAAGAGCTGCAGCATTTGAACCGCGAATATCTTGTCTGTAATAACCCCACAGTCAAAAAGCTGATACTGTCCGATATCCTCTTGTTGATTTCTGTCCTGCCTGCTGTTATATAAACTAGTCTAAAGTGACTGTTAAGACCCTCAATCTTTTTTCCATAGTGTGTTAAAAGGCTGTAAAAAAAGAGCTGCCTGTAATACTGAGCCTTGTTTAGCAGGCACAAGGATATTATTTGGGAGACTATTTCTAATTACTAATTTATGAATAGTCTCCTTTAATTTTTATTAATGCCAATCATGGATGTTGAGTATTTTTCGAAAGAAGCTGTCCAGTGTTAAAGTGATTTCTCTTTCATTGTAGATGCTTACAGGCATTGTATCTGCTGTTAATTGAAGAAGCTTTAATTCTTCTGCTATAAAATGATTAAGAATGGGATAAATAACTTCTTGCTTATCTCCACTGGCTTTCTTATTAATCAGCTTAGTGATTTCAGAATGAAGTGCGCCATTGTCGTTAACCTCAAAGAGCAGTTGCTGGATATCATTTGGAGGCATTTCTTTATTTCTGTCAATCCACTTGCATGCAAGAATTGATTTCAAGCAATAATAATAAAGCTTTATTGTCCCCGGCTTTTGTTCAAGGTCTTTCCGGTTATTCTTTGCGAGCTGGAGATAATGATAAAAGGCTGTTTTTGTATTAAATGCCTTTTTGTATAGATCCAGCAGTTCGCTTTCAAATTGATTATCTCTTATATACACGATATCCGATTGAAGCCACTCAGCAAGTGATATATTTGATTTGCGCAAAAGTCTTAAAGTTTTAGCCAGCTCCCAGCCGCTTATATCCAAATTTCCAGTCTTATCTTCCAGACTGTCCCTTTTTTTGTCTAATGACAAGTACCATTCCTTCTTGTGCATATAGATAAACCGAACATCATAATCGCTGTCAGAAGAAAATGAACCCTGTGTTCTGCTGCCAGCTTCCACGGCGTACAAAATTTTAATAGCATGCTCTTGTTCTAGCTCTTTCAGCTTGTTCATTATTGTCTCTCTCATTCTTCTCTCCAACCTTTGCAGACATCTACCCAGCCTTTCCCGTTTCCATACAGGAACAACTCATCACATGTCAGTTCAATTGCCGAATTGCTGCTGCCACACGCAGGGAATACGGAAGAGAAACGCTGTAATGATTCATCTAAGTAAACGTCCATGTTTGTTGTCAGTCCAAACGGACAGACACCGCCAATCATATGGCCTGTTTTTTGGAACACTTCATCAGCTGTGAGCATGCGAGGTTTTTCTAAAAAAGCAGCCTTGAATTTTTTATTATCAATTTTAGCGTCACCTGCAGCTACAATAAGCACACCCTCTTCTCCTTTTCGAAAGGAAAGTGTTTTAGCAATTCTGGCAGGCTCTACATTTAAAGTATCTGCTGCCTCTTGCACGGTTGCGCTTGATGTTTGAAATTCCATGATTTCCTTTTCTTTCTCCCACTTTGCAAAGTGTGTTACAACATTCTCTAATGACATATAAATCCCCCAAAGTTTTTTCATTTATCAATAAATTCAAATATACCATTCTGTGCCCCTTTTTTTCAAACGTCAAACTTCTATACAAAAAAAGCGCAGCCGGCAATTGGCTCCGCTCTTTCTATTTCAAACAAAAGTATTGTAGATATTTTCGCATTCTGCTTTTTGCCCTGAGAAGTCTTGCAAGCAAATCAATATCTGCAGATGTCGCTTTAATGACACCCATGACTCTACCTCCTATATTCCATCCTATTAGCAGGTGACTTATCTCATTACAGACTAGAGATATCAGCGCTTAGTCTATAAACCAAGCACTTCCTTAAAATCTTTAAAACCGATTACGTAGCTGAGAATAACAATGGAGCCCATAAACATTAGAAAAAATGCACCTTGCAGATAGGTCTTCATCTGTTTTCCAAGTTTCATTTCGTTCACTCCCTTTTTTGCATATCTTTTCCAATGACATATTCTTATATGCAGTAAAAAGGTTTTTCCCAATTGGAATCATAATTTACAGAGGTAAGAGCAATAATAAAAAAATATTCACGCTGTAAATTGGCTTAACACGCCTAATTTAATTTTCCTGGTAACTGATAAGCTGGCTTACTAAACTATATGAGTGGTGAGTGAACATGATATTCCTTATTCATGACATGCCGACACATACAGAGATTAATGAGGCGAAAAAAAATCTCGCCGATATGACATTAAACCATTGGTTTCACCATGATCTATTTTCTATTCAGTGGTGGATACTTGTTTGTGCCACCATACTTCCCTATTTTATTTGGTGGAAATTAGTGAATAAAAACCGTTTTTACGAGATTTTCACATATGGGCTTTTATGCGGGTGCTTTTCTATTGTCTTAGATATTATTGGGACTGAAATGATGCTTTGGAGCTATCCGGACAAGCTACTCCCATGGATACCGCCATTAATACCAGCGGATCTTGTGATGATTCCGATTACTGCTATGCTTGTATATCAGTATACAAATAAATGGAAAACGTTTATTGCGGGTACCATCATTTGGGCTGTCTTGTTTTCATACATATTTGAACCGTTATTTGTTGCTTGGAAAATGTTTATGCTTGGACCTGTCTGGAAACATAGCTATTCTTTTTTCGGCTTTATCTTCCTCGGCATATTTTTACGACTATTATTTTTAGGGATAAAAAAGGAGCTAATCCAGAGCTTAAAAGACAGCACATAGCGAGTGCATATAAATGATAAAAAGCTGGCATCCTACAATCGAGGTGATTTGTTTTGGAAAACAACAATAACAGCCAAAATGAAGAATTAAAACAAAAACTGGCGAGACAGCAAGCAGAATTAGGCGTTGATATGGATGAGCAAGAAATAAATGGCTTATGGGGTATGCTGGAAACAAAAGAAGAGGATATGCTTCATAAAAAAGACAAATAAGACCTGTTAAAAACAAGAGTTCTATCTCCATTTTTTATAGAACTCTTGTTTTTTTGCTGCAAATATTTCGGTAATGGAAGGTATTCTGCTCTGATATAAAGAATATATGAACAGTAAGATTATGTTTGAAATATAATGATAGGAGAATACATACTAAATGACTAAATTAACTCTGTACTTCGTACGTCACGGAGAAACACAATACAATATCGAAAAAAGAATGCAAGGGTTTTGTGATTCCCCTTTAACCGACAAAGGTATACAGCAGGCGAAAGCAGTAGGTGCCGGTCTTGCTTCCATTGATTTTAAAGCGGTCTATGCAAGTGAAAGCCAGCGAGTGCTTGACACAGCTAAATTTGCATTAGGTGAAAGAGAGCTTTCTGTATCAACAGATGCACGTCTGAAGGAAATGAATTTCGGTGTTCTCGAATCATTGTTAGAGGAAGAGATCATTTCAGAGCACGGCAATATATTAGAGAGAATATTCTCTATGTCTGATATTGACTTCAGAGTACCAAAAGGAGAATCATTTACCGATTTATTAACAAGAACAAAAGCCGCGGTAGAAGAAATCATTGCAAAACATAAGGACACAGGCGGTAACATCCTGCTATTTTCTCATGGTGTGACAATTGGTTACTTTATCATGTCTGTTGCAAAATTAGAAACCTTCCCACATCATGATAATTGCTGTGTGTCTGTAGTTTCCTATGAAAATGGGAAGTTTACAGTGGAACATACTGCAGATCCTTCCTTCCGTGATAAAGGTAGAGAAATGCTGCAATCTTAACAATTCTTCCCTTTAGGTCAGCTGTAAGCTGACCTTTTATTTGTGTAAATACCCCTTAAGCAATGCTGCAATTTCCTTAAAATAAGAATCTTGATGGGGAACAAACTTGTCTTTCCCTATTTTTAAACTCTCCTTGCTTTTAGTTGCTCCAGCTTGCCAAGGGTAAATTTCCATTTCTGCTCTTGTACCTGTACAAAAATTATAAAAGCATTCAAACTCGGTTATTACCATTTCTGAAACTTCCTCTTCTTGTAAATGGAAAGAAATATTATCATTCACGAAATATACATAAATATGACTAAATTCATTATCTGTTAATCGGTCTGTATGAATGATATTCTTGACAATTCCGAGCTTATGTAACTGATCCTTATTTACACTAAAAAAGCCTAATTCCTCTTGAAGCTCGCGCACTCCATTTGCCGGGCTTTCTGTTGCTAATAAATGTCCAGCAGCTGTAATTTCATAAAGATTAGGATAATCCTTTTTGCTTTTGCTTCTCTTTTGCAGAAATACATAATGTTTGCTGTTGATTTTCGTCATCAGCCAGAAATGAACCGTTTCATGCCATAGTCCTTGCGTATGAATATCTGTTCTTGTTGCTACCCCCTTTGCTGCATAGTTCTCGTCAAATACTTTCAACCATTCTTCTGTCATAACACGCTCGTCCAATCTTTATTGTTATCATTACTCTTTATCATATCATTGATTTCCAATTCTTTTCTAGTTAGAATATATATATAACAAATATTAGGAGAATATAGATGAAAAAACGATGGCAGCAAGAACTCTATTCTTTGCTAAAGTGCTTTGTTTTTGCCTTTATTATTGTAGTAATTTGCAGGAACTTTCTGTTTAGTCCAAGTGTAGTTCATGGTGAAAGCATGTCTCCGACTTTCGAGGACGGCAATAAAGTTATCTTGAGCAAAATCAGTGATATTGAGCATTTTGATATGATAGTATTTCATGCACCTGACCAGGATGCAAATTACATCAAAAGGGTTATCGGCCTTCCAGGAGACACGGTGTCAATGAAAGACGACGTTTTATACATTAACGGCAAGGCATACACAGAATTCTATTTAAAGGAAAATAAGCTAGGAGCAACCACAGCAAAGCTGACTGGCGACTTTACACTTGAAGAGGAAACTGGTGAGAAAACTGTTCCGAACAACAGTCTGTTTGTGCTCGGAGATAACCGGCTTAAAAGTAAAGACAGCAGAGATTTCGGCTTTATAAGTGACAAATCTGTTATTGGCAAGGTTGTTTTGCGCATATATCCGCTAAATGAGATCGGACTTCCATAAAAATAAGGGAGGGCTACTGCCCTCCCCTTGTTATGTTCATCGCTTGAATAACTGCCTGCTCTATTTCCTCGTAGCTCGTACAACGGCAAATATTGGATGACAGCCATTCACGTATCTGCTCTTTTGAAGGATCAGGCACAAGTGTCAGGGCATGGGCATTCATAATAAACCCTGTGGTGCAATAACCGCATTGAAAGGCGAATTGCTCCATAAAGGTTTTTTGGATAGGAGCTTCATGCAGACCCTCTACTGTTACAACTTCCTTGCCGATTGCTTCAACTCCAAGCATAAGACATGATTTCATAGGCTCATTGTCGACAAGCATCGTACATGCACCACAATCACCATTTAAACAGCCTGGTTTGCTGCCTGTTAAATGAAGCTCCTCTCTGATCAACATCAAAAGTGTTTTATTTGGAACAATAGCGACCTGTTTTTCCTCCCCATTAACAAACAGCTTTATTAATGTTTTTTTTGCTGGTATATGCATGCTACATCCTCTCCAAGCTTTGTAAGATTTCCTCGAGCAGATTTCTAAGCACAAATAACCGGTATTCACGAGAACCTTCCACATCATCGAGAATTTCGCCTGGCACAGTTTGAATTGCTTTATTTATTTTTTGCTCTGCACTTAATTCTGCTTCATTTAGTGCAGCCTCCATTTCATTTGAACGAAATGGAAATGCACATAATCCACTGAAAGCAACCCGTATTTTTTGGTCGACCTTTAATGCTGCAGCTGTAATCAACGGATAACCAGTTTCCCATTGCTGTCGTTTCTTTCTAGTATAAAACGGCTGCTTTCGATACTTTTCTTCCACAAAGGCTTGGACAAAGACTTCCCCTTCCTCTAATAGCATTTTCTGCTTAAATTTTGCCGAAATATATTCCATCCTAATGTCCCGCTCTTTTGCTGTTACAATCAGACTGTCTGCTAAAAGAAGGGGAAGTACAGCTTCCCGATAAAAGATATTGCCGCAAATATTGCCGCCGAGCGTAATTTTATTGCGTGCTGTTCTGTCTGCAACCTCTTTGCTGACCTCTGTCAGCAGAGGGAAAAGGTTTTTGTTCTGAATTTCTGTCAGTGTCACTGCCGCCCCAATCGCAACATAGCCTTCCACTATATCATGGATGTTGACAGCATCTATAGCTTTAATATCTATCGCTGTGTCAAGTGTTATCTCATGCAGGCGCTGCATCGTTATTATTTCTGTGCCGCCCCCAAAAAACAGCGGAATTCCTCCTTCCTTCCGCCTTTCTGTGAAATATTCCGTCGCCTCCAGCAATCGCTCTGGTCTGAAATAATCAAAGATCATTTTTGGCAGTCTCCCTTTTTGTTCTCCAAATTTCCTCAGGAATGAGCGGAAGTCTAACTAGCTCTACTCCTGCAGCCAATGACAGCGCATTAGCTAAAGCTGCAGGAATGCCAATAAGACCATGCTCGCCTGCTCCCCTTGCTCCAAATGGTGCTTCTAAATGAGGAGTTTTGACAAAGTCAGCGATATATTCTGGATGTTCACCAAACCGGATGGGCCGATATGTCCGCAATTGGGGATTAAGAATCCTGCCGTTTTTGTCAAAATAAAATGCCTCCCTGGCCGCCCATGACAGCCCCATACTCATGGCTCCCTTTACTTGGCCGACTGCGGCCTTGAAATTTAGAACTTCACCAATATCCATTACAGTTACAGCCTTGCGAATTCGATATGTACACTCTCTCGTATTAAAATCCACTTCGACTCCATGAGCTGCAACTGCCCATTCAGGGCCCGGGTTTCCTGCCCCAGTCTCTGGATCTAAATTTGTTAAGCCTCTCAAAATATATTTTCCTCTTGCTACAATTTGCCCGCCGATTGCATTGCCATTCGGATAAACATAACCGTACACAATATCTTTGAAATCCAAGAAGGAATCAGGATTATCTCGCAGATACACCTTTTTATAACCGACCTCGAGATCATCTGCAGGCACACGCATTACTGTTGCAGCAATGGATTTCAACTGTTGAATAGCATCATTTGCAGCAGCTAGCACTGCTCTGCCTGCCATCAATGTTCCTCTGCTTGCCACTGTCTTCCAATGCTCTGGTTCTGTTTGTGTATCAATTGTCATTCGCACATATATATCATTTATATCCATCTTCATCACTTCTGCCAGTATTTGTGCCAGCACCGTTTTCGTGCCTGTGCCAATCTCTACTATACCTGACATAAGGTTAATGCTGCCGTCAGAGTTAAAGGTAAGCACAACACCTGATGCTGCATCAGGACCAATAGTGGAGTTTTTCCAGCTGCAGCTGATTCCTTTTACTCTAAGCACATGCTCCCCTATTCGTTCAACCTGCCCCTTTTCCCAGCCAATCAATGGTCTCAAGCGACTAATACATGCTTCCACATTGCCGACAGTACTTCTGGTTAACACCACTCTTGTTGGCGTTTGATCTCCTGGGCGAATCGCATTAATCTGCCTGAACATCAGTGGGTCCATCTTCAGCTTTTTCGCCAGTAATTCCATTCCCCGCTCGAAGGCAAAATGAACCTCACCATGTGAAAAACCGCGAAATGGTGCTGCATATGGATGGTTTGTGTACACACATAAGCTGTCACAAAATATATTGTCTATTTTATACGGCCCAGTGCAGTCAACTGCCCCTGCCGTTGTCAAATGAGGAGATTTATCTCCGTAAGCTCCGCCATCAAAAATATATTCAAGCTCGGCCGCTTGCAGCTTCCCGTCTGCAGAACAGCCAAGTTTTACTTTTGCTTCTAAACCGATATGAACAGGAGATACAAGAAAATCATCTTCTCTTGTATTAACTAACTTAACGAGCCTGCCACCAACTGCTTTGCTTGCAAGATAAGCAAATATTTCAAGCTGCACCGAGGCCTTGCCCCCATAGCCGCCCCCGACAAATGGAGTTTGCACAACAATTTTTCCTGTTGGGATATGAAAGTCTCTGCTGAGGATTTTTTTGACCATATACGGTGCCTGGGAACTCGTCATAATCCGTACGTCTCCGTCAGGCATAATTTCACAAGTGGCGCTTCTTGTTTCCATCGCACTATGGTCTGAAATTGGGATAGAAAAAGACGCTTCCACTATTTCACTACAATCGGCCCAGCCTTTTTCCATATTGCCTTTGCGGATTTTCGTTTTATTAATGATATTTGTCCCTGTAATTGGATATATTCCTGGATCTTTATCGTATTTATCTATGCCCTCATGAATGAGCGGAGCATCTGCTTGAATGGCTGTGAGCGGCGAATTTACGACTGTAAGCGGCTCATACTTAATATCAAGCAGCACCTCAGCATTATTTGCTGCGTCATACGAATCAGCAACAATTAGGGCAACCACTTCACCAGCGTAACGAACCTTGCTGTACGCAAGCGGCGGCCTGTCTCGGACTTCCTCTCCGACATAAGGCAAGCCTTTTCCCAAGACTATTGCACGCACTCCTTTTTGCTGCAGCGCTTTCGTTTCATCTATTTTTAATATATTGGCATGTGCATATTTACTTTTGACAAGCTTTACGAACAACGCTTCTCCTGTTGTTGTATCAGCAGTATAGTGGGCATAACCGGTGACTTTGCTTTTCGATTCCTTACGCAATACGCTCTTTCCAATTATATGCAAGTATTTTATACCTCCTTTAAGAAAAGGCAGTAATTTGTACGTCTCTACCCATCTAGTCACTAATGTATATGAACAATTTACTGAAAAAATTAATAAAATGGAGTTTGATTTTGCTTCATGCAGTGTTTCGGCAGTTATATTGACGTTATTGTGATTTTGCTATAATATATGGCTGTACATGATAATCCAAGAGGTTCATAGCAGATACCCTCTATAAAAAACTATGGATACAGGTGAGCTTGCCATGTCCATAAGGATGTGGCTTTTATTTTGCTTAAAAAACCGGCCATATCTATAGATTGCTATTCTCGAGTGTAACGCATAAATGAAATGGAGAGATGAAAAATGTCAGGCAGAAAACATGAAGAAGGTCTTGAGGATTTAACTTTACTTGGTAACCAAGGAACAACCTATCTTTACGAATACAATCCAGAAATATTAGAGTCTGTAGACAACTTGCATGTCAACAGAGATTATTTCGTTAAGTTCAACTGTCCAGAATTTACCAGCTTGTGTCAATAAGGGCACACTTCAGTGGAAACACTGTCGCTTAAACCTCGTGAACTCAGGGAAGGAAGGAAATTCTAATCCTGAGCCAAGCCTCTAAAAACTAGAGGAAGGTGCAGAGACTATCGAAACCATTCAAACAGGAATCGGGTAAAAGTACTGCTTGAAGAAGGAAGTAGAGTACATCCAATCAGGATGGAAGCGCGAGGATGCTTATATTCTACCGTAAGAATATATGTATATGATATAGTCCACCTGCGTTTTATCGCAGAGCCAATTACTGGACAGCCGGATTTCGCTACAATGTATATCAGCTATATTCCGGACAAAAAAATCGTGGAAAGTAAATCATTGAAGCTGTATTTGTTCAGCTTCCGCAATCATGGTGACTTCCACGAAGACTGTGTTAATATTATTATGAACGATCTAATTAAATTATTAGATCCTAGATATATCGAAGTATGGGGCAAATTCACACCAAGAGGTGGATTGTCAATCGATCCATACTGCAATTACGGCAAGCCTGGCACGAAGTTTGAAGAAATGGCTACACACCGTCTTATGAACCACGATCTGTATCCAGAAAAAGTGGACAACAGATAAAAAAATATAGAAAGGATGCAAAAGCTCATGGCTTTTGCATCCTTTTTTCATTTACCAGCCTAGCCGCTTCTTTAGGCTTGTGATATGGGCAAGATGGTGCTTACCGTGCCATGCATAAATTCCGATATTTCTTTTTAATGTTACTTCACCAGACTCTGGATGAAGAAAGGCTCTGTCTAACTGATCTTGTGATAAAGACCGAAGTAATTGTATTAACCGCAAATGCAAGGAAGCTAGTAATTGTAAGGAAACATCAACCGGCAAAAATGAATCAGGCGTTTCAGCCCATTTATCCTCGGCATACGGTTTAATGACCGGTCTATCCTCTGTTACAGCAAGCTTAAAGCGAGTATATGCGTTTAAATGACTGTCTGCAACATGATGGACAACTTGCCGTATTGTCCAGCCTCCTTCACGATACGGTGTATTTAATTGCTCATCAGTAAGGTCAATTACAGCTTGATGCAATTGTGCAGGCAACTGCTCGATATCATCAAGCCAGGAGGCAATCACATCTTCTGTGTATTCATCATTCCAAGTAAATTGTCCAATTGGATATCGTAAATCTGTCATTATTTCACCTCTTAACTGCTGAATTCAAGTTTGTTTTTCCGTAATATATGTCTTAATACTAGGGGGATTATATGTAAGAAACCTGTCAATTATTACAGCAGGGTCCTCTTCGACTATAGTGATACTTCTGTATTTCTCCTGCAGAAACTCCGCATCAGCCATATGGTTAATAAGCTTGACTAATGGATCATAATAATGATTCGTATTCAAAATGCCGCATGGTTTTTGGTGCAATCCAAGCTGTGCCCATGTGAAAATTTCAAAAAACTCCTCCATTGTTCCAGCACCGCCTGGCAATGTGATAAATCCATCCGCCAGCTCGGTCATTTTTGCTTTTCTCTCATGCATCGATTGCACAGTAATCAATTCGGTTAATCCTTTATGTGCAATTTCTCTGTTTTCAAGAAACTCAGGAAGCACGCCAATCACTGTACCTCCTGCTTCTAATACAGCGTCAGCAACACTGCCCATTAATCCGATGCTTGAACCTCCATAAACTAGCTCTATCTTTCTTTTGGCTAGCTCCATTCCTAATTCTTTTGCTGCTTGTACGTAAATAGGAGAACTGCCATTGCTTGAACCACAAAACACTGCTACTCTTTTCATCATAAATTCCCCCTTACTTAATAAACGGACTCTTCCTCTCTTATTATAAAATGTTATGAGGTGATTAGGAACTGCTATCACTATTTTTACAAAAAACCTTCATAATTTACATAAAGAAGGACGTGCTGACAAAAGCTAATGCTTAGAAGATGGATTTTTCACCAAATTAATTATACATTTTTTGTGAAAAAAGGAGTCTTTCATATGGTCACGCTATTTATAAGATGCGGCATGATACTCTTGTCATGGTCAACAATCTTTTTTTTGCCAAGAAAATCTTTTCTTAAATTTTTGCCAGTAACGATTTTTTCTACTGCCGTCCTGTTAATTGAAGACATGATTGGCCGAACATATAAATTGTGGAAGGTAAAAGGCGGGAAAAAATCAGCAACGAACAATGCCTTGACGTTTATTCTCGGTCCATTTTTCGCAGCAAATTTATGGACGTTTCATTTTACTTACGGAAGGTTTTGGATCTATACCATTTTCAACTTAGTGTTTGATTTACTGTTTGCTTTTCCTTTACATTATTTTCTAAATAAAATCGGATTATATAAACTAAAAAAAGTGAAACCAATATTTTTGTTTTATACGGCCTTTGCTTATTCTATGCTGAACTATGGCTTCCAAATATTCCTTGATAAAAATTTCACTGTAAAACAGGAGAAACACTAAAATGCAGTTTCGCTGCCTTCTAGTGTTTCTTTAAGAGCTTAATGTATTAATGATTTTAAATAATCAACATGTTCACGGTCCTTATTTAAAACTTGATGAACTATTTGAAGGCTGTCCTCATCAAGTTTATTGCGAACAAGCTGTTCAGACATTTTTATTCCGTACAAATTTTCACCCTTAATGGCATGTTTAATAATCACTTCATCCCCATTGTCTGGATCAAATAAATTGCCGATAAAGCTTTCTGCCTTGCCGACTACCCCTTCATTCGTGACTGGTTCTCCTCCTAGTTGGTGAATTCTGTCAGAAATGATATGGGCATTTTTCGTATGTTCTGTTAATATGTCTGAAAAGGACTGCTTTAAGGACGTATCTTCTAAGTTCTCAATAAAATGCTCATATGCATGAATTCCCATGAATTGTCCTTGTAGAAACTTATTTAATGTTTTTATCGATTGCTCCGTATTCAAAGTATGTTCACCTCCATTCCACATTTCTCTTAGTTCTACTAGTTAGAATGCTCATTTTTCTCCTTTTCATCCTAATCTGTATTCTTGTCCATTTCCTCTTTTACAGAACTTCATATGATGTTGTATACCTGATGTTCGGAGGTGAGAGGCATGTCAAGAGGTTATGAAGAAAATGGTGGAGGGTATAACAACAGCTTTGCACTAATCGTTGTTCTATTTATTCTTTTGATCATCATCGGTGTATCTTATCTAGGCTAATTAGAAGTAAGCGAAAAATGCCCCGGTCTATTTAAGACTAGGGCATTTTTTGTTATAGATTTTTCCAGTCACCTTTTAAGAGTTCAGCCTGTATTTCTGAATCAATTTTGCTAAAACCGTGCACAAAAGCATACTCCTGCACCTTTTTCCCAACTGTAGCAAGTGCAAGCTGCGTATAATCAAAATCTGCTACCGTCTTACAATACTTTACAAAGAAATCAATAGACAGCATATTAGGGAAAATGACTGTTTGCCAATCTGTTTCGTTCAGCGTTTTACTCATTTCTTTTTCAAAAGAGAAGTCTAGTCCGATATGATGTGTATGTATAAGTAAATCATCTTCGGAGTATACGTTGCTGTGCTGATAATCATGCCCAAGGAGAACAGCGGGTTGCTCCTTCTGATAGGAAGCAAGATTTGCTTTTATTCCTCTTGCCTCTAATACCTTTCTTGATTTCTCTGATAAATATTCGATTTGCTCTGGAAGGTTTGCTGTTATGCCGCTCTTTGTATATTGCCTGAAAAAGATTTGGATGCTTGTTGGATTTAAAAAAATCAACCGATGTTTCTTCGCAATCAATGAAAATACCTCAATAGGTAACTCTTGCTCCGTGCTTTTCAAAATAGGGAAGGACATTGTCTTTGCTCCTAGCTTCTGAAAGTAAGTCTCCAGCCTGCTTTGCTGTTCTCCGCCTCTTGCAATAATAATAGACTTTTCCATCATACTAATCTCCTTTAAGTGGATATTTCCTATTATATCAAGATGCTTTTTGTTTGAGAGTAAAAAGAAAAATCAGCTCATCGGCTGAACTGATTTTAAGGTGCTCGTTTAATGAGCTTAATATTATCCACCTTCTCTTCCTTAAATGTGATGTATACTTTATCACCTTGCTGGAAGGCTTCTGTTTTATCAATAAGAACAATATCCTTTTCATCATAATTATTTACTGCTGAAAAATGTTGCCCATCCTGTGTTTTGCTGATAATTGTTGCAGAGATTGTTTGTTTTGCTTCATCATTATCTTCTATTACTTTCCTATTATTTTCTGTAATAATTTCCGGCTCTTTATAAACTGACTCTGCCGTTGTTTTTGGAGTAGAGTTAGAGGATAAAGTTAATACAGCTATTATAACGATGGCCGTAGAAATACCAGCTACTGCGTAATAGGAACGATTGCTTTTCAGTTTCATCCTTAAAACTCCTTTTTGTTCATTAAATACCCGTAAAGTATCGTACTAAACAGTTTTGAGTATTTTTAAGGAACAAAAGGCGCGACGATTACATCTTTTTACTATATTTTTCATAAAGCTGCCGTGACTTTTCCGGAAGCCATTTTCGTTTTTCTGGATCGGAGTAATAGTGCATAAATGCCTGTTTCTCTTTATTACTAAATGCTGCAGCTGCTTTAAGATGTTCACTGCAAAACCAATAAACTTTATCTGGCTTATCCCATGAAGTAAAGGGGAAAAGCTTATCAGCGCCACGCACTTTACATGCAAGGCCTTCACATTTCTCTCCCTTTAACATCCATGGTCCCTTCCGATAAACATATTATCTTTTAACCTGCTCTCAAAACCCTCAATATATGCACAAAGGAACAAAGCAACCTTATTGCAATATATTGCTCTGTTTTTTAGTTCTTGTCTTTTTATAATTTATTAACGAATCATTAACAAGTTGTTCATATTCTCCGCATAGAATGAAACTAAACTAGCTAAAGGGCAGGTGATTAATGTGAAGCTAATGTCCATTATTTGCTTTTTTAAAAGAAACCATAAATACAGCTATTACTCAGACAGATGTGTAAGATGTGGAAAAGAAAAACAGCATCACTGACCAGCCCGCTCTAACAATTGCCCCACACATCACAGCAACTAAATTAAACACTACATCCTGCTAGGAAAGAATTCTCTTTTTCCAATTACATAAAAAATCAAAATTATTTGGTAAACAAGACGAAAGAGAGGCAGATTTTTAAGTATATGCCTCTCTTTCGTCTTATATTATGTAAGTTAACTTTTCATTTCTTTTAGCAAGATGCTAATTTGATGATCCAATTCTTCTTTCACTAGCAAAGTTGGTGATAATCTGCTCTAATCTGATTGCTGAACATTTTAGCTGCTTTTTATTAAGGATGTTTGTATCTTTATCAGCTCTTGAATATCCTTGATAAGTAGTAGGTTGTTAAAAGGATATTGCCGCTTTATCTTTGTTTTTGATTAGATATTTTTATATATAAACTCCTTTTGCACAGCTTATTTTTGCTGTAGTTTATTTCTTAAAGCTCAGGAATGCTTTCTAACTAGCGGTAAAAAAAAGACAGCAGATAAACGTATCTGCTGTCTTAACTATTAATTATATTTAGCAAGGAACTGAAGTAATTCTTTATTAAACTGCTCTGCATGTGTCGCATTAAAACCGTGCGGGGCACCTTCAATGACGGCAAGTTCAGAGCCTTCAATCATATCATGGGACAGCTTTCCGCTTGCTTCGAATGGAACGACATTGTCTGAATCGCCATGAATGATTAAAGTCGGGATGTTGATTTTTGCTACATCCTCACGGAAATCGGTATAGGAGAATGCTTTAATGCATTCAAGCGTACCTTTCGGTGATGCGAACGCGGCAATATCACGATTATAAAGACGGAATGGTTCACTAACAAGGCCATCTCTTTCTCCTGCAGAAAAGAAGTTATGTGTAAAGTTATCAAGGAAAGCGATACGGTCTTTTTGCACACCATTCAAAAACTCTTCAATTGTTGCATCATCAAGAGCACCCTCTGGATTACCTTCCGTTTTATACAGATAAGGAGGCACCGCACCTGCTAATACAGCCTTTTTCACACGTTCCACGCCGTATGTACTAATATAGCGGACCACTTCCCCGCCGCCCATTGAAAAGCCGACAAGTGTAACATCCTGAAGATCTAGATGTTCAATTAATTTATGCAAATCTTTAGCAAAAGTATCATAGTCATAGCCTTCATAAGGTTGAGATGACCCTCCGAAACCTCTGCGGTCATATGCAATAACACGATACCCTGCTTCAATCAGGGCAGGCACTTGCAGTTCCCATGAACGGAGACTCAGCGGCCAGCCATGGATTAAAATAATCGGTTTTCCGCTTCCATGGTCTTCATAATTTAAAACAACTGGTGCATTATTGACTGTATCAACTGTAAGTTTTGGCATCTCTCTAACCTCCAATGAAATGTTTTGTTTCTTTGCAGCTTATAATCCTTTACCCAAACTTCCCTTGGCATAATCTTTTCTGATATCAGAATTCCATTATATACCAGAATAGTACTTAACTCCACTAAAAAGATGCTTTCCTGATAGAAAGCATCTCTACTAGCTTTTCAACTAAAGAATAGGTTCTTTTGCACTCGATAGAAGTGCCTCTGCTGTTGCATGATGTACCTCTTCTAAAAGGATAGGGTTTTCCATTAAGGATAGACCGTAGGATGGGATCATTTCCTTAATTTTTGACTCCCACTCGTTAAAATGCTGCGGAAAGCATTTTTGGATTACTTCAAGCATGACATGAACAGCTGTTGAAGCACCTGGTGATGCACCGAGCAATGCTGCAATCGAACCATCGGAGGCAGTGATAACCTCTGTGCCGAATTGCAGTGTTCCTTTGCCGCCATCCTCGGTATCTTTAATCACTTGCACACGCTGCCCTGCTACTACTAAATCCCAATCCTCTAGTTTTGCATTCGGAATAAATTCTCGCAGTTCTTCCATGCGCTGCTCTTTTGATAACATAACTTGCTGAATTAAGTATTTAGTCAATCCCATATTTTTTGCACCTGCTGATAACATTGTGATAATGTTGTCTGGCTTCACAGAGGTGATTAAATCAAACATAGAACCAGTTTTCAAAAACTTTGGTGAAAAGCCGGCAAAAGGTCCGAATAACAGCGATTTTTTATTATCAATAAATCTTGTATCTAGATGAGGAACAGACATTGGCGGTGCGCCAACCTTTGCCTTGCCGTAAACTTTTGCATGATGCTGCTCAACGATAGCTGGATTGTTGCACACCATAAAAATTCCGCTTACCGGGAATCCTCCAATATGCTTGCTTTCAGGGATACCGGTTTTTTGAAGAAGATGCAAGCTTCCGCCTCCGCCTCCGATAAAGACAAACTTAGCCTTATGGCGTTCGACCGTTCCTCGCTCAAGATTTCTGACTGTTAGCTCCCATAAGCCATCACGAGTCCTTTTTATATCATTAACACTATGTTTGTATTTAATCTTTACACCATTGCTGCCTAAATGATCAAATAACATCCTTGTTAATGCCCCGAAGTTAACATCTGTTCCAGAATCAATTTTAGTTGCTGCTATCGGTTCTTCTATATTCCTTCCCTGCATGATGAGGGGAATCCACTCTTTCAGTTTTTGCGGATCTTCAGAATACTCCATGCCTTGAAATAAGGGATTGTTTGACAGCGCTTTAAATCTTTTCCTTAAGAATTCTACATTCTCTTTCCCTTCCACTAAGCTCATATGCGGTAATGGCATAATAAAGTCTTTCGGGTTATGTATGCGCTTACTGTTTACTAAATAAGACCAAAACTGCATGGATAATTGGAACTGTTCGTTAATGTTAATTGCTTTGCTAATATCGATGGAGCCATCTGGCTTTTCAACCGTATAGTTCAGCTCACAAAGTGCCGCATGCCCTGTTCCCGCGTTGTTCCATTCGTTTGAACTTTCCTCTCCAGTGTTAGCAAGCTTCTCAAATACTGTAATCTTCCAGTCAGGTACTAATTCTTTCAGAAGTGTCCCCAATGTTGCGCTCATAATTCCAGTACCAATTAAGAAAACATCTGTGTTAGTTTCTCTTTCGCTCATATTAACCTTCCCTTTACATTATTGTATTCGCAGAAAGGATGCTGGCGCTCGATATGAACACACCATTTCTGTCTTTCATTATGACACTCTTGTTATCTATTATAATTATTTACAGATAAAAATATCTTCTTTTATCTGATAATTATATACTATTTACATCATTTTAAAAAGGATAAGTTCTAATTCTACCTGTTATTTAAGAAAAAATCCCTATATAAAGCACTCTTTCCTTCCTCTATCAGTCAATATGCTTCGTTCATAAAAAATGCAATTTGTACGTTCCTTCCTTACATTCTATGCAAAAAGAATATATTTTATTAAAACCGCATACACCATAACCTATCTAAACAAACATAACCCTTTTAAAAAATACTATTCTAATATATTATTTCTCGTAAGATAAAAGGTTATTATTTGATTCAATCTTAATATTTAAACTCCTGTTATTAACTTAAATAAAGCTTTATAAGCTGCTCTTCCACATTAATGAGGAACCGTAATTTCCCAGTAATTCAATGAACAGGTTATTCTCCTCCTATAACTAAAAGCAGGTCATTTTTAAAGTGACCTGCTTTTTTTATCTCTGTACTTTTACTTAAATAACACCTTGTTCGAGCATAGCATCAGCCACTTTTTTAAAGCCTGCAATATTAGCACCTGCTACAAGATTGCCTGGTACATCATATTCTTCAGAAGCTTGCATACTCTTACTATAGATATCTTTCATAATTACTTGGAGCTTTTGATCGACTTCTTCCTGTGTCCAAGAAAGCCTTGCACTATTTTGTGCCATTTCCAATGCTGACACAGCAACTCCGCCAGCATTCGCTGCTTTTGCTGGTCCAAATAAAACATTGTTTTCAATAAAAAGATCGACTGCCTCTTGTGTGGACGGCATATTGGCACCTTCACCGACTGCCTTTACTCCATTACTTAGTAAGATATTGGCAGCTTCCTTGTCCAGCTCATTTTGCGTAGCACTTGGCAAAGCAATCTCACAAGGGACTTGCCAAATTCCTGCACAGCCTTCAGAATAGGTAGCGCTTGGATGCTCGTTAACATATTCTGAAATCCGTTTAGATTCTGCTTCTTTTAATTGCTTTACTGTATTTAAGTCAATTCCGTTTGGGTCGTAAATATAGCCGCTTGAATCACTGCAAGCTACAACTTTTGCGCCTAGCTGCATGGCCTTTTCCATTGCATATATGCTTACATTTCCAGAACCAGATACGACTACAGTGCTGTCTTTAAAACCTAAGCCTTTATTGTTAAGCATCTCTTCGACAAAATAGACTAGACCGTAACCAGTTGCTTCTTTCCTGCCAAGACTTCCTCCATAACCGATGCCTTTTCCTGTCAGCACTCCTGCTTCAAAGCTGCCTTTCAGTTTTTTATATTGGCCGAACATATAACCAATTTCTCTTGCTCCGACACCAATATCTCCAGCAGGCACATCTGTATCTGGGCCAATATGTCTTGCTAGCTCTGTCATAAAGCTTTGGCAAAAGCGCATAATTTCCATATCTGATTTTCCTTTTGGATCAAAATCAGAGCCGCCCTTCCCCCCGCCGATTGGCTGGCCAGTTAGAGAGTTTTTGAAAATTTGCTCAAACCCTAGAAATTTAATAATACTTGCATTAACAGACGGATGGAAACGCAGTCCGCCTTTGTAAGGACCAATCGCACTGTTAAACTGTACGCGGAATCCTCTGTTCACCATGATATTACCATTATCATCAACCCACGGCACTCTAAAGCTAATCATCCGTTCAGGTTCTGCGATTCTGTCCAGCACAGATTTTTTTATATATTCAGGGTTTTTCGCAAGAACAGGAATTAAAGAGTCCAGTACTTCCTTTACCGCTTGGTGGAATTCTATTTCATGGGGATTACGCTCCACTACCTGTTTATATAAATGATTAACATAGTCTTTTGCGATTTCAATTTCATTTGTTTGTGCTACTTCCATATATTCCACCACTTTCATTCGAACTCAGCTCCTAAAGATGTTTTAAGTTTTAGAAAATTCCCTTTTCTTAAATGTGGTTTCATTTTATAATTTTATAATTGATAGTTCCAATACTAATTTCGGATGAGATTCATGCGTTAAACGCATTAGGAGAGTTGAAAACATGGAAACAAGACAAATTCAATACTTTTTAGAAGTCGCAAAACGAGAACATGTAACAGAAGCAGCAGATGCTTTGCATATTGCGCAATCCTCTGTCAGCAGGCAAATATTCAATTTAGAAGAGGAATTAGGAATCGAGTTGTTCATCCGCGAAGGCCGCCGTGTAAAGCTGACACCTTTAGGAAAAATCTTTTTTGAACGAATGAAACAGGTGTGGAACATGATGGAGGATGCCAAAAGAGAGGTAAAGGAATATTTAGACCCTGAAAAAGGAACCGTCAGAATTGCCTTTCCAATCAGCATGGCAGCACACACATTGCCATCGATCATCTATGCATTTAGGACAAGATACCCTGAGGCTAAATTTCAAATGAGCAATGCTCTTTATTATGATTTAATCGACGGTGTTATCAAAGGTGACTTCAATTTAGCCATGATGGCGCCAATGCCAAATCAGGAAAAAGAGCCGAAGATTAAAGGAGCTACCCTCTTCACGGAAAATATTGTTGCATTAGTTCCAAACCATCATCCATTAGCAAACAGAGCCTCTATAAGACTTCGTGACTTAAAGGATGAGCCCTTTTGTGTGCTGCCAGAAGGTTTCGTCTTTCGAGAACAAGTCGTACAAGCATGCAAGGACGCTCACTTCTCACCGAGTATTGCCTTTGAAGGCAAGGATATTGATGCATTAAAAGGGTTAGTGTCCGCTGGTTTAGGGGTTGCATTAATGCCTGAGATGACGCTGGTCGACAATACGCCCCGCTCTACCGTTATTATTCCGATTGCAGACAGCAATCTGACCAGAACGGTTGGTGTCATCTATCCGACGCAAAGAAAGCTTTTGCCAACAGAGGAATTATTTTATGACTTTTTGCTGGAAACATATGAAAGATTGAATGAATTTAAACAATGATTTAGACTGTCCTGCATACAGGACAGTTTTTTCGTCCTCCTTGATAAAGACTATTTCTATAGTAAAATAGTTTGCCATATAAAAGTTTGGGTAAGTAGTAAGTAACACCTACTAAAGAGGAGGATACTTTGACATGAAAGCAGTGACGTTTCAAGGAACAAAAGATGTACAAGTAAAGCAGGTCGCAGATCCGAAGCTTCATAAAAAGGACGATATTATTGTCAGAATTACTTCGACAGCGATTTGCGGATCTGATTTGCATATCTATCAAGGCGCTATTCCTGCTGAGAAGGACTATGTAATTGGGCATGAACCAATGGGAATAGTCGAAGAAGTAGGATCTGAGGTAACAAAAGTCAAAAAAGGAGACCGCGTTGTACTTCCATTTAATATTTCATGCGGCCACTGTTATTATTGTGAACATGATATGGAAAGTCAATGTGATAACTCTAACCCAAACAAGCAAATTACCGATACTGGTGCATACTTTGGCTTCACAGAACGTTACGGCGATTATCAAGGCGGCCAAGCAGAATTATTGCGTGTGCCATACGGAAACTTTATGCCATTTGTAATTCCTGAAAACTGCGAATTGGAAGACGAAGCATTGCTGTTTATGTCTGACGTACTGCCAACAGCGTACTGGAGTATCGAAAACTCTGGAGTAAAAAAAGGAGACACAGTGGTCGTATTAGGTTGCGGACCTATCGGCTTAATGACCCAAAAATTCGCCTGGATGAAAGGTGCAAAGCGCGTCATTGCTGTTGATAATATCCCCTACCGCTTAAACCATGCCAAAAACATGAATAAAGTCGAAACAATTAATTTTGACGAACATGAGGATGCAGGAAATTTCATCAAAGAAATAACCGCCGGTGGAGCAGATGTCGTGATTGACTGTGTTGGAATGGATGGAAAAAAATCAACAATGGAAGCAATCGGACAAAAATTGAAAATCCAGGGCGGGACATTAAGCGCTATAGAAATCGGACTAAATGCTGTTCGTAAATTCGGAACGATGCAATTAACAGGTGTTTACGGCTCTAAATACAATATGTTCCCATTAGGACAAATATTTGAACGAAATATTAACATAAAAACTGGTCAAGCCCCTGTTATTCACTATATGCCAATGCTGTTTGATAAGATAACAACAGGAGAAATTGACCCGACAGAAATCATTACACATCGAATTTCCCTTGATGACGCCAGCAATGCCTATCAAATGTTTAATGATCATCAGGATGAAGTAATTAAAGTCATACTTAAGCCATAACGTACTTTAGACTCGGCAATATTATGCCGAGTCTTTTTTATATTCCTATTAATAAAAAAAACAGCTGTTAAAACATACAGCTGCTATTGCTATCTTCATTACATTCCTGTTTTATATTTCTTTTCACTAGAAGATGTATTCTTCGTATCATGCTTTGCTTTTTCTTCCCGATATTCTTCTTTTATATCTTCCATCGGCAATGAATCCACTGTTTGTTCACTTTCAAACTTATCAAATAGGCTTTCGTTTTCGGTAGGATATTGTTCAGGGTTGTCCATATTTGTATGAGCATTATTTAGGCCTGACTTTTTCTTTTCATCCATTACTATCACCTCCTTATAAACATTCCCCTATTTAAGAAGAAAAAACTGTCCATATTTATCCAGTTGTTAGTGATGATTGCCCTTTTTAAAAATTATCCACATATAGCTTAGCCTTTTGTAAAAATAACCATTTAATATAGTATAAAGTAAATGTTTACAAACTATAAAAATTTGAACGTAGGGGAAAAACGAATGAAACTTGCTGATATTAAAGGAGAATATAATCAAATTTTTAGTTTAGGAGAAAACTGCATTCCTGCTTTGAAATTGAGGAAATTTAATTTAAGACAACAAGCTGGACCATTCGATTGGGTAGGCACACCGAATTTATTTAAGATTATTATCTTATTTCAATCAAATTTCGCCGATTTTCTTAAAGAAGAAAACCTAGAGCCGCTGCAGTATGTTAATGAGGATGACATACTTGTACATGATAAACTATATAATATTGGCTTTAATCATGATTTTAAAAAAGATGTTAACACATTGGAGCACCTGGGAAGTTTGCCGCAAGTTCAAGAAAAATATCAAAAACGAATCAATCGTTTCATGGAAGCTTTGTCCGCATCCCCAAACCTATTATTTATTAGAACAGAAGCAACATTAGAAGGAGCGACTGAGTTAAATAATGAATTATCCCAACTAGTTAAAAACTCTTATCGCCTGTTAATCGTCAACCATGCACCAGTAAAAGAAATCATCGAGCAGGACTGGGGCATCAGCAATGTCTGTGTACTTGAATTACCAAATGATGAAATTTGGGACGGAAACGATCATCTATGGCAGTCAATATTTGAAGGCATCACATTAGTAAAATAAATGTATAGTAAGACTTTTAAGGATGCAATCCAAAACAGTACATCCTTTTTCTTGCCCAAATAAAAAAAGGAGTAGGCGAACCTACTCCTTTTTCAAATACATATCCTTATACAAAGCGAATGATATTTGTCTTTCGATTTTCCGAAGTGGCTGCAGTAACATTTGTAGCTGTAATTGGTTCAATCGTTACCGTATACGTAGCTGTCCCCGTTTCCGCTGGAACATCGACAACAGTAACAGAAGCAATAAACCGCTGCGTCCCGGCAGCTGCTCCGTCCCGGCTAATTCCTTGCGTATCAATCACCGTTCCATCTCTGCTGATGTTTACATTAAAATCTATACTCCAATCCGCAGCAGTAACAAAATCCAGCTGCTGTGACGTATCAATTTTCACCTCATTACCAGCAGTGACAGGAACAGCAACAGTATTCACAACAGTTGCCGCATCTAAAGGTAATGCCAATGCTGCGGCAGCTTGGTCGAAGAACAATGCAGAAACAGAAGGATCACCGCTTGGGCCTGTCGGTCCTGTTGGACCGGCTGGACCCGTTGCTCCTGTTGGACCTACTTCTCCCGCTGGGCCTGTTGCTCCTGTTGGGCCTACTTCTCCCGCTGGACCGGCTGGGCCTGTTGGACCTACTTCTCCTGCTGGGCCAGTGGCTCCTGTTGGACCTGTTGGACCTACTTCTCCCGCTGGACCGGCTGGGCCTGTTGGACCCGCTTCTCCCGCTGGGCCTGTTGCTCCTGTTGGACCTACTTCTCCCGCTGGGCCGGCTGGGCCTGTTGGACCCGCTTCTCCTGCTGGACCCGTTGCTCCTGTCGGGCCTATTTCTCCCGCTGGACCTGTTGGACCTGTTGGACCGGCTTCTCCCGCTGGGCCTGTTGCTCCTGTCGGACCTACTTCTCCTGCTGGACCGGCTGGGCCTGTTGCTCCTGTCGGGCCTACTTCTCCTGCTGGACCGGCTGGGCCTGTTGCTCCTGTTGGACCGGCTTCTCCCGCTGGACCCGTTGCTCCTGTTGGACCGGCTTCTCCCGCTGGACCGGCTGGGCCTGTTGGGCCTACTTCTCCTGCTGGACCGGCTGGGCCTGTTGGACCTACTTCTCCTGCTGGACCGGCTGGGCCTGTTGCTCCTGTCGGGCCTACTTCTCCTGCTGGACCGGCTGGGCCTGTTGGGCCTGTTTCTCCCGCTGGGCCAGTGGCTCCTGTTGGACCTACTTCTCCCGCTGGACCGGCTGGGCCTGTTGGGCCTGTTTCTCCTGCTGGACCCGTTGCTCCTGTTGGACCTACTTCTCCCGCTGGACCGGCTGGGCCTGTTGGGCCTGTTTCTCCTGCTGGACCCGTTGCTCCTGTTGGACCTACTTCTCCCGCTGGACCGGCTGGGCCTGTTGGACCTACTTCTCCTGCTGGGCCAGTGGCTCCTGTTGGACCTACTTCTCCCGCTGGACCGGCTGGGCCTGTTGGGCCTACTTCTCCCGCTGGACCCGTTGCTCCTGTTGGGCCTACTTCTCCTGCTGGACCGGCTGGACCTGTTGGACCCGCTTCTCCCGCTGGGCCTGTTGCTCCTGTTGGACCCGCTTCTCCCGCTGGACCTGTTGGACCTGTTGGACCTGTTGGACCGGCTTCTCCTGCTGGGCCGGTTGCTCCTGTTGGACCGGCTTCTCCCGCTGGACCCGTTGCTCCTGTTGGGCCTACTTCTCCTGCTGGGCCCGTTGCTCCTGTTGGACCTACTTCTCCTGCTGGGCCAGTGGCTCCTGTTGGACCTACTTCTCCCGCTGGACCGGCTGGGCCTGTTGGGCCTACTTCTCCCGCTGGACCCGTTGCTCCTGTCGGGCCTATTTCTCCCGTTGGACCTGTTGGGCCTGTTTCTCCCGCTGGGCCTGTTGCTCCTGTTGGACCTACTTCTCCCGCTGGGCCTGTTGCTCCTGTTGGGCCTACTTCTCCCGCTGGGCCCGTTGCTCCTGTTGGGCCTACTTCTCCCGCTGGACCCGTTGCTCCTGTCGGACCGGCTTCTCCCGCTGGACCTGTTGCTCCTGTTGGACCGGCTTCTCCCACTGGACCCGTTGCTCCTGTCGGGCCTACTTCTCCTGTTGGGCCAGCTGGGCCTGTTGCTCCTGTCGGACCTACTTCTCCTGCTGGGCCCGTTGCTCCTGTCGGACCTACTTCTCCTGCTGGACCCGTTGCTCCTGTTGGGCCAGCTGGGCCTGTTGGACCGGCTGGGCCTGTTGCTCCTGTCGGACCTACTTCTCCTGCTGGACCGGCTGGGCCTGTTGCTCCTGTCGGACCTACTTCTCCCGCTGGGCCCGTTGCTCCTGTCGGACCGGCTTCTCCCGCTGGACCTGTTGCTCCTGTTGGACCGGCTTCTCCCGCTGGGCCCGTTGCTCCTGTTGGGCCTACTTCTCCCGCTGGACCCGTTGCTCCTGTCGGGCCTACTTCTCCCGCTGGACCGGCTGGGCCTGTTGGACCTACTTCTCCTGCTGGGCCCGTTGCTCCTGTTGGACCGACTTCTCCCGCTGGACCCGTTGCTCCTGTCGGACCGGCTTCTCCCGCTGGACCTGTTGCTCCTGTTGGACCGACTTCTCCCGCTGGACCCGTTGCTCCTGTCGGGCCTACTTCTCCTGTTGGGCCAGCTGGGCCTGTTGCTCCTGTCGGACCTACTTCTCCTGCTGGGCCCGTTGCTCCTGTCGGACCTACTTCTCCTGCTGGGCCCGTTGCTCCTGTCGGACCTACTTCTCCTGCTGGACCCGTTGCTCCTGTCGGGCCTACTTCTCCTGCTGGACCGGCTGGGCCTGTTGCTCCTGTCGGACCTACTTCTCCTGCTGGACCGGCTGGGCCTGTTGCTCCTGTCGGACCTACTTCTCCTGCTGGACCGGCTGGGCCTGTTGGACCTACTTCTCCCGCTGGACCGATTGGACCTGTCGCTCCTGTTGCCCCCGCTGGACCGATTGGGCCTGTCGCTCCTGTTGCTCCCACTGGACCTGTTGGGCCTGTTGCTCCTGTTGCTCCCGCTGGTCCAGTCGGTCCAGTCGGTCCGGTTGGGCCTATAATGCCGGTTGCTGTTAGAAGAGCTACATCATCTACTAGCACATTTGAAGTTCCCTCCGAAGGAATAACGCTGATTAATAAATATGCTTGGCGTGTTTCACTCGGTGCACTGCTTGCAGTCAAGTAGACTTCCTTCCAAATACTGACTCCCGCATCTGGTAATCTACCGGGAGGGATATAGTTGGACAATCCTGTATTAAGAAGCTGGAAATTCTCATCAAAAAAGAACAATTGTAACAGCATTGCTGGTGCTGGAAGATCATCAAGCTTAGCTAACGATATAATTAGCTCAAGATTTTCTCCTGCAGATGCTGAAACAAACTGCCCTAAATAAGTCGATCCTTCTCCTTGTTCAAGAAGTGCTGAGTATGCACCTGAATGGGAATACTGGGTAGTCACAGAGGCATTCTCTGAAATCCAGCTGCTTAGATCGCCTGTTTCAAAACCACTGTTCCCAATTAAATTTAGTAAACTCATTCTCATTCTCCTTTCTGTAAAAAACTAGAATACAAAGGTATTGTATGAAGCAATCAAAAAACCGTTTATGCGCATACCTCTGCTTTGATAGTACATTTTCAAAATAATGGATAAACCTATAATATTTAGGTCTACTAACTCAAGTTATTAAATCTATGAGAAGGCACAACCCCTAAGTTTGGTTAACGATTATAAGAATTAGGTATTATAGAATACAAAAAACGATTCTCCTCAAAGAAGAATCGTTTGCTTTTTTCCATAATAAACTACTAAACAGTATTAATATTCGTTCTATGTACTGGAAGCTGTATGGTAAGAATAAACCAATTCCCTTTAAGCTCCGCCTCCATTTTCCCATTCATTTTTTCCACGAGCTTTTTCGAAAGATAAAGACCTAGCCCGCTTGATTCTGTATTTGTTCGACTAGAGACCTCAGTATAAAAACGCGAAAATACTTTATCAATCGCTATTTTACTATCTGGTTTTATATCATTTTTCACCGTTAATAGAAAATACTCCTTTTCCATTCGATAGCTAATCGCTGCATGACTACTGGCATAACGAAGGATATTTTGCACAATATTTTGAATGACACGTATTAACATTAATTTATCTGCAATTATCCTATTATCCTGTTTATGTTCAGAGAATTGAAGTTCAATCTTCCTTTCTTCTAGCTGCTCATAAAAAGACAAAAAGATGTCCTCGACTATAGTGACAAGCGAAAGCGAAGTTAATTCTATGTCTTTTTGGTTTGTTTCCATTCGTGCTAAGTCATAAAATTGATCTGTCATTTCAATTAAACGCTGAACGGAATGTTCGATAATACTAATATATTGGGCTTTCTTAGCTTCATCTGCAGCTACATTTAAGAGTTGCACATAGCCATTGATGGAAGTAAGCGGTGTTCGCAAATCATGGGAAAGCCCGGCAATTGATAACTTCACATTCTCTTCCATCTGTTTAGCTTGGTGATTCCTATGCTCAAATTCATCTATCATTTGGTTTAGTTCATCAACTAATTGAATTAATGCCTTCTCGCGGAAATCAAGATACAGCCTGCTTCCGAAGCTCGCGCGGGTTGATAGTTCTTTTACTTCCCTTGTTAATTTTCGCAGTTCTCGTTTTAAGAAAAATATATAAACAAGCAGCGCCAATGCTAAGAAGAAGAACAATATCCACATAACATTCACGCCCTTTCATTAATCAAATTTAAAGCCGATGCCCCAGACAGTTTTAATATAGTTGGTCCCATTACTATTAAGCTTATTTCGTAAATTACTAATGTGCATGTTAATCGTTTTATCATTATCGAAAAAAGGTTCGTTCCAGACACTTTCATATATATTAGCACGACTGAAAACTTTTTGGGGATTCTCCATAAGTAATTGAAGGATTGCAAATTCACGACCAGTAAGGTGGAGTGCCCGATCACTTAGCTTTACTTCACGGGTATCTAAATTAAGGCTGATATTTTTATAATGAATTTCTTGCCGATGCTCAGCTGTACCCTTTGCTGCATGGCGCAGTTGAATATCAATTCGGGCAAGCAGCTCTTTTACATCAAAGGGCTTCGTGATGTAATCATCTGCACCGTTCGTTAACAATTGCAACTTAGAAGGCTGGTCAATCTTTGCAGAAATGACAATGACAGGAATGCTAGAAGTACTTCTAATATGTTGTAGAAATTCCTCACCATTCATACCAGGAAGCATCAAATCTAAAAGAATGACATCTGCTTGGTTATTTTCGACTAACATTTTACCTTCTGTGCCTGAATAAGCACTTAGTGTATTAAATCCATTTATTTCCATCGTTTCTTTTATCAAAGAATGAACGGCGGTGTCATCTTCTATAATTAATATTACTGCCACACTAATCTACCTACTTTATATCTGTTCGATTAAACAGAAGGATTCCTATAGCTGATGATAACATGATTGTAATAAGACTCACCAATATCATCTCAGGAAATTTTGCGATATCTGTTTTGCTGGCGAAATCTGAATAAAACAGAAAGGATTCTGTAAACCAAAACGTTACTTGTTTAAAGTGCGTTGTTTGCTGAAAAATCCCTGCACCAAAACCTGTAGCCATCGTATAAAGGAAACTCCAAATCAAGGAAATCCCACTGTTTTTTGTCATAAACGTAATCATAACATAAATAGACACATTAGCCAGAATTAATAAGTACAGTATACTAAAAGCCTTAAAGGCGTATTCGCTGTAATTGCTAATACCTCCAAGCTCACCAAAGCCAAATACAGCTGAAAAGCTGATTATGCCAAACCCAGTCATTGCCAGCACTCCAATAACGCCTAGCAGTGCTGCTACAATTAACTTAGACAAATAATAATGCGTCCGGCTGCGCCCTAAAGATAATGCATTTCGAATCGTACCATTTTGAAATTCTTCGCCGATAAAGAAGCTGATAAAGGCACTCATAACAAGCAAAATAGTTAAAGCATTTTTCTCGATCATCAAAACACTGGATGCACCATTTACTACAGTATCAATCGCTTGAACGAGTTCTGTACCATAATGGACCATCATTTTACTATTTATAGCTTGCATGACAGGAAGTATGGAAAGTATGCCTAGAACAATCCATAGCTTTTTACTGCGTACTAATTTTATCTTTTCTGCTGTTAAAAGATTAAGCATTTTTATTTCCTCCCGTTAACTGCAAGAAATAATCTTCGAGCTTTTGTCTCGTTGTGCCAATTCGTGAAACATTTACATTTGCCAGCACTAATGAACGATTTATAGTAGCAACTTCATCGAGCTGTTCATAAATATTAATCTCTGTCCTATTCATAACTGTATAATCCTTTATTCCTAATTCATCTAAAACGACAATAGCTTTTTCGACCTCTGTTGTTTCTAATTCAATATATTGACGAGTTTCTTTCGCAAGCTCTTCCCGCGAAAATTCACTAATCAGTTTGCCATCATGCAAGATACCGTAATGGGTCGCAACTTGGGAAAGCTCATCAAGCAAATGACTAGAAAGCAACACAGTAATCCCTCGTTCTGTTACCAACCGTTGAATAATCTCACGCATTTCCACAATTCCTGACGGATCTAATCCATTTGTCGGTTCATCTAAAATGAGAAACTCAGGATTAGTAATAAGTGTTGACGCAATCGCCAAACGCTGGCGCATTCCCAATGAGAAATTTTTTGCTCTTTTCTTGCCTGTATTACTTAAATTCATTAACTGCAGCAAAGCATCCATTTCACGTTCACTCACACCGCCATTTGCCGCTTGAACACGCAAGTTCTCCCGTGCGGTTAACTCAGGATAAAGAGCCGGCGTTTCAATAGATTGCCCCATCTTCCTTCGTGCCCGCTGCAAGCCTTTTACACCTGATTGCCCAAATAGTTCCATTTCCCCACTATCAATAGATATCAATCCCATTACCGTCCGCATAAAAGTCGATTTACCTGCACCATTTTCGCCAATCAAGCCATAGATCATCCCGCGCTTAATTTCAATTGATACTTTATCAAGCGCTTTATGCTTGCCATATACCTTCGAAACATTTGCAGCTTTAAGAATTGTTTCTGCCATAAATTTCATCCCTTCATTGTAGATGTTATTAGAATAAGTGAGAGGTATAAATAATTAGACTAGAAAAGTATAAAAAAAGTATAAAGAATTCAGCAAAAGAAAAAGCATCCACAGTTGTTGTGGAATGCTTCCGTTTCTAGTAATTGTTCAGCCTACCTTATTGTTTTTCCGTTCCCTTAATCGTCTGAGGATAGTAAGAGACACAGAAATAGCAAACATAACAGCACCAATAATCATAATTACATCTACAAAAACTTGTATCCAGCTGTTAAATGTTATATCTCTTACAACACGCATATAAAAGTAAAAAACAGCTATAATGAAAAACACTAAGTCAGAGTATTTATCCATAAATTGCATAACTAAATAGACTTGGCAAAAGTTAAAAATACTGTATTATTATTGCCCACAATTCCTTATTATTGCCCACAATTCCATATTAACTTCTATTTAACCAAATCTATAGACACCTCTCTTCCATTTGTTTATGATATCATTTCTATTTGCAAAAGGATATTGGGGTGGAGATTTTTTATAGGAAATTTGAATTTAAGTAAATTCAGTTATGGTCATAAACCTTTCTAGAAATTGAAAAAATCCCTGATTCTGCATCAGGGATTTTTCAATTTCTATATAGCCATGCTTTATCTTAAAAATAGATATCCGGCTTTTTCATTAAATGTATTAGCTTCACTCTATTCTATGTGAGCAAGCTTTTACCACCAAATAGGATAAAAAGGTCCAAATCTTCTGATACCATAAAACGGGAATCCAAACAGACCAAACCCTCCAAATGGAATAAATAAGCGATTGTTATCATTCCCACTTTGGTTTGATACTAATATATAAACATTCTCATCATCATAACTGTGAAGAATACCTTGGTGAATCTCATCGTCTCTTGTCTCAATTTGAACAAACTGAAATAAAAGTTTATGGCATTTTTGATGATGCTTGTGTTTATGATGCTCATGATGATGACTCATTTTATGGTGCTGTTGACTTGAGGACTCATCAAAATCTCTAACGTTTTCCATACCCAATCTCCCCTTTTTTTAAACTCAAGGCATATTATTCAGGAGCATAAAAAAGGTGAGACTGAAAATTTTTTCTAAAACAAAAACACCAGATTATTCGAATGCTTACATTAATTTGGTTTTAAAAGTTCATATTTCATCAGCCAACAACTATTGGATATCTTCAAAAAAATTCCCTCCTCTTCAGCTTGCTTCTTTCTATAATCACTCCATAAATTAATCGCATCAATACTGCCTTTTGCTAAAACTAGTACTCGGCCAATATTTGTTGTGATAAAAAAATATTCTTTCTTCCATTCGCCTTCTCATCTAACATGCTTATTTAGATTGCTATTTGTAAGCCTATATTTACTACATAAGGAAACTCTTATTTATATAATCCGTGATAGATAAATCCAATAAGATTTTAATTATATATCAACAAGATAGACTTACCATTTCCAAGCCCTAATACTTTCTGTCCAACTCATTGAGCCAATTCTACCTTTTAATAATTTCAAGATAAAAAATTAAAGCATGAAGGAAGCAATCATATATGCTCTTTCTGATTTTTCTTTATCTAAGAAAAATCTCTCCATAATGAAATCACAGACAAAACCACCCATCAACTCCATCCTTTACATTTGTATCAGTTAACTTCTGTGTAATTGAGTAGAATTTTTTAGACTCTAGTGGATTTATTGAAAAAAGGGTACAAACCTAAGGCCTGTCTTAATCGTGATACATATAGATATAGTACAGCACCACATGAGGGATAAATGAAACGGAGAGACATTAGTGGATTTACTTACAAACGGAGAAAATGCCCTTTCGTTTCAAAAAAGATTCATACTATTCATCACATGAAAGGAGTATTTTTATGGCCGACTTCACCGTTTGGATAACCATTGCCACTTTTTTGGTTACCCTCGGGTTAATACTTTGGAGACCTAAAGGATTGAATGAAGCAGTGCCTGCAGCTGTTGGTGCAGTTATTGTTGTGCTTTGCGGCAGTGTATCATTCTCCGATTTAGGCATCATATTGAACACAATCAGCGGCGCCGCTATTACAATCATGGCAACAATTGTTATGGCAATTGTTTTAGAAAGCTTTGGTTTTTTTAATTGGGTGGCAGAAAAACTGGCAGCTATGGCAAAAGGATCAGGAATTCGTTTATTCTGGTATGTCAATTTATTATGTTTCCTAATGACACTATTTTTTAATAATGATGGTAGCATACTCATTACAACACCGATTCTCCTCATGCTGTTAAACAACATGCGCTTAAAAAATCATCAAAAAATCCCCTATTTACTATCTGGGGCGCTAATTGCAACTGCTTCAAGTGCTCCAATTGGTGTAAGCAATATCGTCAATCTAATTGCATTAAAAATTGTCCATATGGACTTATGGCTCCATACAGCGATGATGTTTGTACCATCAAGTATTGGATTATTATTTTTGACCTTCCTGCTGTTTCTGCGGTTTAAAAAAGTCCTGCCCGAAAAAATTCCAGTACAAGTTTCCGGTCTGTCTAGATCTTCCTATCACCCATTAAAATCCGTCATCCAACACGAATCAGAAAAAGCTCGTTCAAAATTTATGAGAAATATTTTATTATTTGTTCTTGCTGTCCGCTGTAGCTTGTTTCTTGCCTCCTATCTTCACATTCCGATTTCTGTGATGGCTGTCATCGGATCACTCGTTCTTTTAGCCTGGAGATGGATATATTTAAAAATATCCCCTGCTGATATGCTAAAGAAAACCCCGTGGTATATCATCGTCTTCGCCTTTAGTATGTATACCATCATCTACGGCCTCAATAATATTGGCTTGACTAACTGGCTGATTGGTTTTATGGAGCCTGTCGTTTCAGGAAGTCTGCTTCAAGCGAGTGTATTAATGGGTACACTGCTAACAGTTCTTTCCAATATTTTCAATAACCACCCTGCCTTAATGGTGGGTACCCTTACCTTGACACATATGGATCTTAGTTTGCTTGAATTGAAGGTTGCTTACTTGGCTAACGTAATAGGCAGCGACATGGGAGCATTACTGCTGCCGATGGGAACACTAGCCACTTTAATGTGGATGCATATCGTCAGAAAAGGTAAAGTTTTCATTAGTTGGTGGGATTATATCAAAATAACAGCCGTAGTAATTCCTCCTGCTACATTTTTCACCTTAATTATTCTATATTACTGGGTTTCTTCCCTTTTTGCTGGTGTACTTCAACAATAGAAAAATATCGATTGAGACAAATACAATACCCATCCTTTAAACATGCAGATAAAAAAAAGAGTAATCCCCCTAAAGATTACCCCAAGGTTAGATTACTCTCGAAACACCAATAACAACTAATAGTATATTCCCCCCTAAGGCAGACAGACAAAATAAGTTATATTCACCATTGGGGGAGAATATTTACATACTTCTATAATAGTCAGTTTATGTACTTACTATTTTATTATTGTTTAAATAAGCTAATTTAGTTTAACAATCAATTCCCCTTTCCTACTCCTTTATATCTCAAAAATAAAAAAACACCTGTCTAAAACAGATATCTTACTATATAAATTAAGGTTCATCCCAAAGTATAGTCATTGCAAGAAAAAATAGTACGAGTACAAGAAACACTAAGCCAAGAAACCAAAGAGCAATCTTTCTCCAAATATTTTTTTCAGCATACAAGGCAAATATTAAGGATATTGCCATGGAAACGATTAATATTTGTAAAAACCATTCGCCAATGTCATAGATAAATAACGGGCTAATACCTATTAACGTAAAGACAATAGAAAGTGCAGCAGAATATCTCTTCACTTCAACACCACCTTTTTATAACATTTTTAATATATTTAGTATATTTGTAGAAATGTCTACTCCATTGACCAAGACCCTTTTTTCTTGATTTAAAGCCATTTACTTTATTGCAAATGGGTTAAATCTGTAGGAATTTTATCTCATTCAACATACTCATTGTCCACATTACTCTACCTAAATCTTCACCTCCCTTCGCTGAAATTTAGCTTTAAAGGAGATGTGAATCTGTAGCATTTTTTAAGTCTAACTGTACAAATGCTAATCATCCATTACATTTTATAGCTGTTCCCTTCCACATCAATCTGCATTTCATTCTATACAGTAATTTAGATTTTTTATATTATTTTGCCGATAATAATAAGGGAGGTGAGTTTCTTGGATATCCCAGCTTTATCAGTTAGCATGCACCAAGCTTCACTTAGTCAAAGTGTAAGCTTAGCGTTAACTAAAATGTCTATGGATAATACTCAGCAAACTGCAACACAAATGATGGAAATGCTTCAAGCTCCACATCCAACATTAGGTAATTCTATCGACCTAAAAGGATAAATCTACATAAAAAATGTATTCTTAATGGGATGCATTTTTTTCTTTCTTCAAAACTACCCTCACAATTTTTTACGCTTTTTACCTGTATTTTGTTGGGTGTAAATTATATGCTGTTGAAAATCCACCTCTGTATATAATAGTTGGATTTTTTCGTTTCGATTTTTTAAACTCTGTTTTCACCTTATCTAGAAACAGCAATAAAAATTATTATCTCTTAATACTAAACAATACAGGATTAAGGAAAGATAGAACTACAATAACAAGAAACATTACAAATGATACAGCATCTCCTACTAAATTAAATTCATCTACAACGATACCTTCTTGCCAGATATTAATAGCACCCACTATTAGACATACTAATGAAATACTTATAACAGTAAATCCATTGAGTTGCTTCCATTTCTTTTTAAATAGAATTAAAATCAGTAACAATAACAAAACCGAAATCATGGTAATAAAAACAGGTCTAAAAACCGCTAATTCCATTACGTCACCCATCCTCAAAATTAGTCAACATCCACATTTTACCATAAATTCCAAAACAACGTTTCATTTATTTTCTATTTTTGAGATATTAGACATAAGAAACAAGAGCATTCATCCATTTTGGATAGATGCTCTTGTTAACGAAAAATAATAACCATACAAATCTAGATGATACAACCATTGATATCAGTTGTTCATTTACAAACATCCATTCGCAAATTGTTATAAAACTCCCAACGAGTTAAATGTTCTCTCATTCCTATATTATTTTGCCTCATAATTCTAGGGCTTACTCTCCTACCAAACCGTCCTTATCAGCATCGTGCATATAGGGGTATAACCAATGGTCACTCGTTATTGGCATACTGAACCCTGCTGCTTTTGCTTCTTTAATCGTCACCTGTCCATTACCTGTTTTTTGCAAGCAAAAAGTGCAGAAAAATGCAGCGAAATTTACATAGGCTTGCAGCTAGTGTTTACATTAAATTCCATCTTGTGTTTTGATTGAAGAAAGTGCATTTTTCAACCGGTAACTTTCC
>NZ_JAMAUK010000018.1:0-92188 GCF_023714395.1 Niallia sp. MER 6
ATTTATTACAATTACTATAGATATCAGTGGAACTTAAAAAAGATGACCCCTGTTCAATACAGAGATCATCTTCTTAAAACTGCCTAGGCTTTTTTTAAATGTCCTTTACAAAGGGTACACTTTATTTTGAGGATCGGTTTTTTAAATTAGAAATCGCTTGCGATTATTAGGCTTGTATAGACTTCTCATAAAGTTCAATGTATTTTCCGTCTTCCACTTCACCATAAGCAACGACACTTGGATCTTCAGCCATTTTTGAATCATGCGTAATATTATGCTGTTTTTCCCACTCTCCAATAGTAAAGATTGGTTTTTCATCAGCTTCAATTTCAAACAGGTATAATGTTTTCATTTTCCTTCACTCCTTATTATTTTATTAAAGGGATAAATCCAACTCCTGTTGGTTCTTTTTCACGCTGCGAGGGTTAATGTCTCGGTTATCCGAAATTCCGTCACCGTCTGTATCTCGGTTAATTGGGTTTGTACCTGTTCTCTTCTCTTGAAGATCCGTCAGGCCGTCTCCGTCTCGATCTCTCATAGATAAATCTTTTTCCATTTTCTTGTTTTCTCCGATTCCAATATCCTTAGAAATCATCCTTTCAAGTGTAGATAAGGCTAATTCCTTTTCAGGGGTTAGACTGGATAGCGCTTTGATATTTGTAAAGCTGGCCACTCCTACAAAATACATATTTTTTTCGACTTTATCTGTAGGGTCCATTAATGTTCGTTGATAAACATGAATTTTACCTTTTTCATTATCAATCTTTTCTGCATTTTGTAAGGGTATATGACCTTTCATAATTTCAAATGTTCTTTCAGCTGTTTCTTTATCAGTAAAGGTGTCTCCTAATTTTTTTACCCCTTCAAGACTATTAAGGGAGCTTTCTTTATATTCGCCTTTAGCTATTGTATAAGTATCTCCATATTTAATTAATGATAAAGGCTGCTCTCCCTCTTCAACAGATGTACTATTAGTATCTAATACAGCCGGAGCATTAAAAGAGATATTTCTTTCAACTATTACATCCTCGATTTTCTTAATGAGATTCGCACTTTCCTTTTGAATATCTTCTTGATAAGCAAGAAGCAATTTTTCATCTTTGCCAGCTGCCCATCCTTTTATATAAGCAAAACTATAATCACTTGTATCCATGCCAAAGCTTTTTGTGGTTAAGTAAGCAACACTTTCAGCCTGTACTTCTTTAGATTCTCGATCATAATCTTTATATTTACCTGTCTCATTATGAAAGACTGAATGAGCGTATTCATGAATCAGGGTCTTATATTGATTTGTAATGTCTCGATGAGTATTAGCATTGACTACAATTTTATGTTCAAAGGAAGAATAATAACCATTGCTATCTCCCTCATAATTTTTATCAAGTTCAATTGGTAATTCTTTTCTTAATTCCTCAACCATCGGCATAAAAGTTTTCTCTGCAAATTCACTCTCTGTTACATTCTTAGGCACTAAAGGATTAGTAGGTAAAGGAACACCATTTGTATCATTCACATCAAATACATTAACCATCCTGAAGCCTTTTACTACATTTTTTTCAACTTCTTTCTTTGTTTTTTCATCTATTTCTTTTTCTTTCTTAATGATGGGAGCAAAGATTTTTATTGCTTCCGAACCCTTATTAACTTGTCTGCCAAACTTATTCCATGTCTTCAACCCAGCAACTAAGTGAGCATCCGGCTTTTGCATATAAATTAACATTTGGTTCCGGATAGACCTTTTCGGAAATTTACTCATAAAGTTTAAATATCTCATATAATCTTTTGGGTCTGAAGCAGCTTCTTTTACTCCTTTTAATAACTTCTCGTAATGCCCCTGAAGCTCTTCTTGTCTTTCCTCATAGCTCTTCGGTTTATAGCTTTTCTTGGCCAAGAAACTCACTCCATTTCTTTAAATTATATATTTATAAAGATGGTCCCGAACGATGGATATTTTTCTTCTTAGATGATTTGTTTTTCAAATCATCTTCAAATTGCTTTTTAGATGTAAAGTTTCTTTGTTCCAATATCCCTTGTAAAAGACCATTTGTAACTCCTGAAGGTATAGCAGTTAATGAATTATTTGTATTGAAATTATCAATCTCTTCATTCATCTTCGTGTTCATTTCTTTGATTAATCCACTCTTACTAATTTCATTTTCAGCTAACTTCTCAGGGTCTATTTCCTTCAATTTAACGGAAGCATAGTCCGGCAACTTATGAATATTTCTCAAACATTCATCTTTAAATAACATTAAATATCGAGGGTTGTTGACCTGGAATGTCGGATATAATTCTTCCAGCTTTTCATTTCTTAACGGATCATCACTCGTTAAAAGGTTAATAATCTTCACTTGATCTTCTACTGCATATCGCTGCAATGAAGAAATAGATTCTAAAGTAATTGGTTTTTCATAATACTCAGTACCTACAATTAAAATTTCTTTTTCTTCAAGTGATAATTTATTAACATCCATTGAAGGATAAAGTTTTTGAATTTCCAAATTATAAAATTCATTAATTAGATCCCTAGCTTTAAACAATTCCCCTGTATGCTTGATAACAGATTTAAGCATTTCAAATTCTTTTGGATTTTTCAGAGCAGCACGTTTAAGAGAACTTTCAAATGCTGAAGATGTAATTCCTAATTTCTTTTCAAGATCATTTCGTGTAGAAACCAAAGATTCTAATCGATTATTTATTGTTAAAACAAAAGCATATCTATTGTGTAAAAGACCATTGATTTCTTTCAATAAATTATTAGAATAAACTTCTTCTTCAATAAGATCCAATTCATCTTCCGATAACAATCTATTGTTTTCAATTGTCTTTTCAACAATTAAAACTTTTTCATCTAAAGACAAACTATTTACATCCCATGTAGAATAATTTTTTTCAATAAACCTAGTGCTTTCAGAATTGAGTATATCTTCTGCTGTAGATATTAATTTTTCTTCTTTTTCAATTCGGGAAAGTTGTTTTAATTTTGTTTCACTATCCTTAGTAAATTGAATAGATTTTTTCCAGTCATTAAGTTGTTGTTTTCTTTCACTTAATGAATGAATACTTACAAACATTTTTAACTGTTTAGCAATCTCACTAAGTTCTTTTTTCTCCATAGGAGAAAACTTTCTTGCAAATTTATTTTGATAATTTAGTTGTTCTCTCTTAGCTATATATTTTTGTAAATCAGAAATTGTTTTATTGTATTTTTTAACCTCATTATTGAAAGAAACTCTATCAGACTTCTGTCCGTTCTTTTCCATCTTTCGAGCAACATATCCTTCATGAATTGTCGGCATTTGCTCAATCCCACGATCCTCATTAGATAGATGAGATATTGTTTCCTCTATTCCAATTTCATTTAAGTATTGATTTGCTTTATCGGCCCACAACTTTCTCCAAGAATTGAAAACATCTTTACTATTCCAATCTGTAGTATCGACTTTGTAAAATGCTTTTTTCCCATTCTTATCTAAAATGTGATTCCCTTGTTCGTCAAACTTGTATTCTCTTTTTGCTTTAACTCCCCATGATCCATCTTCATTAAACGGTCTAACTGTAAGCATTACATGAAAGTGAGGGTTATTTTTATCGTCTCTATGTATAGCAATATCGGCAACCATGCCACGATCAACAAAAGCTTCTTTACAAAACTCTAAAGTAAGTTTTTCTTGCTGTTTCTCATTCAATTCAACTGGAAGTGCAACATTAAATTCCCTTGCAAATTGAGCGTTATAATTCTTCTCAATTTTATTAACTTCATTCCATAACTTTTGTCTGTCATAAACCCAATCAGGAGCATGAGAAGGAGCTAGAATGTGTGTAACTGGTGCAACCTCACGTTTGTAGAAGAATGCTTTATTGTCTACTTCATCAACTAATTTTTCACCAGAACGATATGCAGCACAAGCTAAAGGACTTTTAGGATTGCCTGTTTGCTTTGATATTCTGCTCATTATCTGTCCACTAAAATGATAAATAGCCATTTCGCAATTCTCCTTTCTAAATAACATGAGCGAAGCGAATTTTTCCAAACACGCCTGACGGAAACCACAGGAGAACGGAGTTCTCATTGGTTTTAGCACACACTCGATAGAGTGTATAAGTGCGCCATTACTCACTTCGTGATGGATATATCATACCATTTTTTCGGTTGTCTTACAATATTTTTCCTATGTTGCCATATTTAAATTGAAGCATAAAAGGAAATTTGGTAGAATAATAAAAAAATAGTGAAGGAGGTTTAAGTTATGACTACAGGTGTTCAATCTAAAATTCTTAGTATCGAAGAACAAATTAAGAAGCTGCAAGAAAAGAAGAAAAGAGAAGTAGCAAAACTGGAAAGAAATGCAGGAAAGAAATTGCTTGAAAAATTCGATCTTCATAACAGTTCTTTAGAAGAGATTTATTCACTTATAGATTCTCTTGCTGTTCAGTTTCAAAAAAATAAAGAAGAGATTCCTCAGAGTGGTTTAAATGATGAACAGTCAAATATCTAAAATTGATGAGAAGATTAAATTACTGGAACGAGAAAAGAAAATATACGAACATTCACTTAGTAAAACAAATAGAAAAAAAAGAACTCATCGATTAATTCAGATCGGGGCACTTTCTGAAAAATATTTCGAATTGCATCAAAATGATCTACAAGAAATCGAAGAGATATTTTCTCAATTTGCAAATTATGTTAAAGCAAATAAATTATCAAAACATAAAAAGGAGTAGATGATTTCATCTACTCCTTTTTAATCTCCATTCAACATTTTATTCATTTCTACTTTGATTTTATATCGCTTTATTAACATAATAACAAGAGCATACGTTGATAGAATAATGAGGACCCAACCAATGAAAGGAAGCATAATTTTTGTAGCATGATAGCCCTCACCAGAGAAAAGAGTCATTCCTAAGATTGTTATAAAAATAAGTAGCAGGAAAAGTAAAATACCTTTATTTATTTCTTTTAATTCTTTCTCCATAATATAATACTCTTTATTATTCTTACTCATAAGCATTCCATCTTCCCTGTCTATATAATTCCGAAGTTTTTATAAACCAATACAAATAATACTGACAAAACGAATCCAGTTGTAATTATCACAGAAGTATTAACTACAATCTTCTTCTTTTTCTCTAAAGGAAGAGCTGCATTGGTGAGTATAAAATATAAAACAATTGCTGCCATGAAAGATATAAGAGTGAAAACCATTATTATATTAAAGATCATAAAACATCAACATCCTGTATTAAAAAGCATCTAAATCGGCATCAATTTTATTTTCCTCATTTTCAGTTTCATCTTCATTTTCTGTTTCAATAATTTTCTTTTCTTCAACCTTATCTTTTATTATGGGTTTCTGCTGTTTTATAGGAGGTTCTAGTTTTGAAGGTTCACTTGCATGTATAAGGTCCGTTCCTGTAGTTTTTTCACTAAATTGAACACCCTCGTTGCTATTAAAATAAAGAATCTCTGTATGAAGCTTTTTGGCAATTTCATGATCCGTCACATCTTCATATCCGAATCGATCAATACAATGTTCTATCAAAGAGAGAAAACTGTTTTGAGGATTACTCTGAGCATTCAACCATTTAGTAAATTTGTATTTTTTTTCATCATTTCTTGATTTTATATTAATCAAAAACTGTTCTTTTATTTTCAATTCTTCATTATTGCTTTTATTAGACATAATAATTCACACTCCTATAATTAATAAGAAGAGGTCATAAAGACCTCTTTATATTATTTATTCTTACAAAACAACATTTTAGCTAAATAGAATGTTCCCCTAGAGTTCATTGTAGTTGCAAATTTTTCAGGAATCCATACAACTTTAAAATGATTATGTTCAGCAAAACTCATTAGTTCTTGTTGTAAATCTTCTTTAAATGTTATGCTGCCACCACCATGAACAAAAGCATAATCAACATCTGAGGAAGCAAGTTCTTGATATGCTAATTGGATCTCTTCTAAGATAGATAAAGCTTGTCCATATGTCGCTTCTTTCATTAACGATCTTGCCAGCTGACCTTTTTCATTTTCTCTACCTAACCACTCTTGCAATTGTTGACGAGTGAATTTATCGCTTATATTTATTTGTTCACGCAGGAGACTAATAGCAAGATCAGAAGCATGACCTACACCAAGACGTTTTCCCTTACTTAAACCTTGTACCGGACTTGCTCCTTCTATTACAACAAATTCTGAAGTTCCGTCTCCGATGTCTGAGTGAAGAGTTCTTGCTTTCAAGAAGTCAGCAGGCTTTTTATTTTCACCATAAATTTCGTTAAACTCTTGAAGGATTTCGGTATCACTATTTAGAAAAGCTAACATTGAAGTTCTTCCTTCTTCAGTTACTTTACATTCAACAACTTTAATTGAAGTAAGCACCTGGTATTCCCCAATATATAAAGTCAAAATATGTTTGTTTTTAAAACGATCTTCGAGCGTTTTAGCATTTTGACGACTATACTCCGATGATGGAATAGCTGTGGCCATTTTTAAATTTATAGATAAACTTTCAGGCAACTCACCTTCGGTGTCATAATGTTTTTTCACTGAAGTTGCTGCAACCAAAGATAGTGATGTAATGATTGGTAAATCATGAGTAGATTTGCCCCCAAGACTAATCATCATATTTGTTTTGATTCCGTCATGCTGCATTGCTTTTTTCCCTATGTAGTAATCTCCATTTCTTTTAATCGATGGCGAAGAAATGTTCACAATTAAATTATCCATAAGATTTTCCATTATGTGTTCCAGCGGTAGATCGTTTGATTCAGGTGTCCTTGGAAGATATGAAATAACCGAAGGTTGTCTCACTAATTGAAGTTGTTTTTCAGATCCAAAAGCCATTTCCGTTTTTGCATTTCCAATATCAATACCTACACATAAATTCATGTCCGTTCACCTCATAATTTGTTATTTTCTAACCTTGCATTAATCATAACTCACCTTTAAGAAAAAGTAAATACATTTTATATAAAAATTATATAATTATTTTATAAATTTCATATAAACAATATAAATAAATGTATTTCGGTATTTATTTATATAATATCTATATAAATTATATATAAAATATGTATCAAAAATATATAGTTTTCAAGATCAACTATTTGATTTTTCTTATTCTATATAAAAATTATATAAAATTTATATATTTTTTTAAAAATAAGATAGATTCGATATTAAAGGAAAATATAACCGGCAGGGATTTATGAATTCTCCTAGAATTTAATAGAGTGAGGTGATAAACGCTATGGATAACACCAATAATGAGGAATCACAGAGGGCCTATTGGGCGAAAGATATTGCTGATTTACTAGAGATTACTACGTCTAATTTAAGAAGATGGTCAATCGATTTAGAAAATGCAGGTTATCGCTTTTATAGAGACGAGCATAATCGGCGTGCCTACTTTGAAAAAGATATTATGCCGTTAAGAAAGCTCAAAGAGTTTTTAGCAAACAATATGAGCAAGAATGACGCTATAAAAGCTGTTATATCAATGTTTCCACAAGATAATAACGGTGCGTTAACGATACCCGTTAATGATGATACCATGCGTATATCTAAGTGTGAATTACAAAAAATAGTCAAAGAAGCAATAGAGGAAGAACGAGAAATGATGTTTCGAGCGTTTGAAGCCAAAATGAATGATATAGTCGAAAAAAGAGATCGGGTAATCACTCATGAATTAAACCGTTCACTGGAAGAAAAGCGTTTAGAGATTGCAGCAGCAGCAGAAGAAGAATCACCAAAATCTTGGTGGCAAAAACTTTTCGGAAGATAAATTAAAGTGGAAGATCTCGAAGGAAAAAAATAGACTCCTTAGTTTAGGAGTCTATGAATTATATTGCGCTCATTCAATTTTATTGATATACTTAGTCACAACAAAACTGAACGACAATATGAAAAGACATCCAGCCATCTAAGTAGTGTTGACAGCACTCTTAGACGGTTCTCCCTATTCCGAGTAGGGAAAACACTGACAGGAAGTCTCTTTTAACTTTCTTCATTTGTATATTCATTTTACATTAATATATGAAGGAAGTCAAAAGAAATTCCTGCCAAAATGTCTATTTTGTGCGCTTTTTTTCCACACACAAATGACGGTGTTTTCCTTTATATCAAAAGGGATCATCGTCTTTTCTGTGTCTGGAAAAGGAGCACTTAATATGTCAATTTTATTAAAACCAAAAGAGCCTCAAAATTATACAGTCGATGGAGTCAGATTCTTCAAAAAACACCTAGATAAACTTCGTTATGACTCAATGGTGACAGACTATCCAATCACAACCTCCGAAATTTCTGTTTTTATGATTCTTCACTTATATACTGATGAAATGGGACAGATCCGTTCATTAACGAAAGATCCTTCAGTCAGTGATCGTAAGCAACTTTGCATTTCAAACCTTTCTACAGAACATGATTTAAAATACGAAACTGTTAAAAAAGCATTTGATAGTTTACTAAAAAGAAAATATATCGCTGAAGTTTATACAGAAAAAGGAATGCACTATGAAATTGTTGATTATGCTAAGTACAATCAGCAAATAAACAATTCATTACATGAAGAGACATCAACCTATTTTCGTATTCCTTTAGCTTTATTCCAGGAAAAGATTTTCGGTTCACTGATTCAACAGCGTTATCACAAAGCACCGATTTTACTTTTGGAATTAAGCCAATACTTCAGTGTGCAGCTGGGAACTAACCGTCGAAGCGTTGAAGACGTTCAAATGGTTCAAGGCGAAAGAACAATGACATATTTAAAAAATACTTTAAACACTACTGCTAAAAGGGTTAGAAACTTCTTATCTATCATTCAAAATATCTTTATGTTTAAGCCGATTGAAGAAAAGGTTAAGAATCCGTCTATGGTTCGCAAGGAAAGAAAAAGAACTTTTGTTCAAGTTTGCATTGAAAAATTTAAATTCAGCCTTAATGGAGCATGTTTCAAGCGTAATGACGATGTAAACGAAAGAAGGTCTTATGCAAAATTAAAAAAAGAAATGGCTGCTCGTATTAAGAATGCTAGAATCTCTGTAAAGTGGCGTGACATGATGGATATTGAAAAATCGATCAGTCGTATGGTAAAGATCTCTACCCATTTACAAGTAGTGGACAAATCCCAAAAAATGCTTAATTACACAGTATCGAAGGTAGCAGACACACTTGAAGACTTACATAACCAAGGCGAATTACGCTCTATCAATAGTTTGGGTGCATATGTCAATAAATGCTTCTCAAATGCGTTTGAAGACTTCCAAAAGTCTTATTTAACAGTAGAAGATCGTATTGAAATTCGAACTGAATACTATAACACATACGGTGTTTACCCAACATTTTTGGGTAAATAAATTTCATAATAATCTACATTTTTTTTAAAAATTCTTGTAGATCACTCAGCCTTTTCAAAAAAATTAGGATGAAAAGGCTATTTGTCGTTCCCTCAAAAGTTTAATCTCCGATCTCCCTTGTAACATATATTTTTTTTCCTCAGTCCAAAGCAAAATTTCAGTCTGTTAACCTTAAAATCTAGCATTTTTTCTATTTATCCAACTGTATTTCAAGTTATCTAAAATTAGAAAACTGTATTTAACGTTATGTGAATAAGTGAATACTGTATTTTCAAATATGTGGAGAGTGAATATTGTATTTCTATTCATGTGGGAATGTGAATACTGTATTTAATTAAAAATAGAAAAACGCTGTATCCCTTGATATATATGGAATACAGCGCCTTTCTATTCGATCCTTATATGTATTTGTTCTTTTTATTAGTTTTTGAAATTTATTATTATTATTGAGTTCTTATAGTTTATTGTTTTTTATAAAAGAAATGACCTACTTAAAATTAAATATTCATAATAAAATTCTAACTTTTTTTCTTACAATGAAACCCTTCGATATATCCGGAATTTGTTACACTGCAGCCTTAATAAACTATAAAATTTGTAAATTTATGTTTAAGTTTGAAAGAGTTTGTCAATTTTTTCTTACAGTGATAAAATTAAACCAATTAATGCTAACTCAATAAGAAAAAGTCCCCCAGCAAAATGTTTTATTTGATCCTAGTTTGGCGACTGTCCAAATAAAACAACTCTTAGAGGACTTCTTCGGTTGTTTCTTTATGCAATTTTTACCTTTTTTCAAATTTAGTATAGCATAAATTAATAATGTATGTGAAGAAGTAACCTCCGTTTTTTTCTCAGTAACATTTTACTGAGCTTTAAAGATAGGAGGTTATTTTTTTTGCGAAATGAAAGGAGATCTCATTTGTGTTGTATTTAATTTTTACAATTGTGTCCATTGTTCTTTTAGTAATATTGTTATCGATGTTTATAGGGTGGAAGTTATTACATCCTGGTCCAAAACCGATTACTGATAATCCAAGTAACTATGGTTTAATCTATGAAAATATTAGTTTTAAGAGTCGTGGAAATGATCTTACATTAAAGGGGTGGTACATTCCAACGACAAAAAATGAAAAGATGACATTAGTTTTCGGACATGGGTATCTCGCGAATCGAGAAGAACATCGAGCAGAAGCTTTAAAATTAGCTAAAGCGCTAGTATCGGATGGATACAATATAGTGATGTTTGATTTCCGAGGCTGGGGCGAATCAGAAGGAAACATGACTACATTAGGCCTTTATGAAAAGCTAGACATGCAAGGTGCAATTGATTGGGTAAAAGGAAAAAATCCAAATACTCGAATTGGATTAATTGGATTCTCTATGGGGGCAGCAACAAGTTTATTGGTCGCAGCTGAGGAGGACTGTGTAGAAATAGTCGTTGCTGACAGTCCATTTAGTGATCTTAACGCTTATCTGAATGAAAATTTATCTTATTTTACCAAGTTACCTAAATTTCCATTTAATCAAATTATATTAAAAACAATCCCTTTGTTATCCGGGGTAAATATCAATCAAGTTAAACCAATTGATGCTATCGACAAAATTCACCCTAGAAAAGTGCTATTTATTCACAGTAATACAGATAAAACAATTTTTTGTAGACATAGTGAAATATTATCAAAACGCTACCCTGATAAATTTACTTATTGGAAAACTCAGGATGTTTTACATTTGCGAAGTCACCAAGCATATCCAGCTGAATATCAAGAAAAAGTACTTTCATTTTTAAATTCTGTTGCTGTGATTAATGAGAATGAAAAGAGCAACGTACAGTAAATTCCTATACTTCGGGGGGAGTGGCCGAAATGGTACTAACATTCTTTATTCTGTATATGGTTGCAGCAACGGTATATTTTAACAACCGGGAGAAAAGTTGGGGTATTTGGATTAGCTTATTATTATTTTCATTTGGTAGTGGAGCTTTTGGTAAATCTTTGGTTGAGAATTTTTTTCCATTCTTAGTTGAGCATGAATTTATTGATCCTTCTTATGAGTATTTATTCCAGTTTAGTTACAGCATAGGAAGTTTTTTGAACCAAAATGTATCTCCTTATTGTTTTATTATGTTTGCTTTAACCTATTCAGGTCTTTTTTCGAAAAAGACAATAAGGATATTAAGTTTATTATTGTTAATTCCTTTATTCTTTATGGTTCTAAATACTACGTTCTATCCAAAAGTTTCTCATAATTATATCTTAGTAGGCATTTGGGCTATTCCTTGTTTTATAATCGGTACAATTTATATGCTCTATAGCACAATAAAAGATAAAAATGTTTATACGAGAAAAGATAAAAAATTATTAAATTATCTTTTGATCCCTCCTTTTCTTGCAAATGTTTTTACGAATTATATAGGTCATATAGTAGGGCTAACTAGTATGTGGAGATTAAATGCTATTCCTGTTTCATTAGCAGCCATTGCATTAGTGATAATGAGTACTAAAATGGGGATATTAGGCATTAGGCTCAAACTCGAAAAACAGACCTTTGATAGTACTGTAAAAGCTGTCACATCAGGTACAGCGTTGTTAAATCATACGATAAAAAATGAGCTGGCAAAGATTGATTTATTAACAAACCAACTAAAAGAAACCTTTCCTGGTAATGAACCCGAAAATATTAATTTAATTTTAAAGTCTACAAATCATGTATTGGAACTCTCGTCTCGTATTCAAAGTAAATTAGATATTATGGAGATCAAAGAATCTGAATTTTGGTTAAGTGATTTAATCAAATCTAGTATCGATTTAATTCAACCTAATATCTCTGGAATAACCATTATTAAAAATTATGAAATCGATGCAAAAGTTTATGGGGATTTTGTTCACCTTCAAGAAACAGCTTTAAATATTATGAAGAATGCAATTGAAGCTATGGATCAGAGTGGAGTGCTGCAAGTTAAAATCTACCAAACTCGTAAAAAAACTCATATTGATTTTATAGATAATGGAAAAGGGATAGAAAAGGATAAAGTTTCACAAATATTTGACCCGTTTTTCTCAACTAAAAAAAGAGTAGGAAATTTTGGCCTTGGCTTAACATACTGTTATAACGTTTTAACAAAACACGAAGGAGCCATTACGGTAAAAAGTGAATTAGGTCAAGGAACAACAATTTCATTATCAATACCAAATACAAGAGTTTTTGATAAACAATTTATCCAAGAATCTAAAAGGGAATTGGCAGGGGATATTAGTTATGGATAATATTCGATTACTTATTGTAGAGGACGATCCAGTTTGGATGAAATGCATATCTGATTATCTTGAAAAAGAGAACGATATTACAGTTGTCAAGAAAGCTTTTACAGAAGCAGAGGCTTTACAAGTTAATTGCTCAGATATTGATGTTGCATTAATGGATTTGAATTTATCAGATGATGAAGATTTTAGTGGGATGAAAGTGGCAAGTTTTTTACATAAACAAGGGTTGAAAAAAATTATAATGTTGACGTCTTGGGATGAGCCGGAAATCATACTAGAATCGTTCGATAATGGAGTAATAAATTATATAACGAAGACTTCTTATAGAGATATTCCAAAAGCTATTAGAGAAGCTTATTATGATAAAGTTAGTATTCATGCTGATATTTCGTCTTTAATTATCAACGAACTTAAGGTAGAGAGAAAAGCAAGGGTATTAACTCCTGCTGAACGTGAAGTTTATAGGTTGAAGGAAAAAGGACTCAATAAAACTGAAATAGCCGAAAAGTTGTATAAATCTGTTGAGACGGTAAAAAAACAGTTAAAAATGATTAGAAGAAAAATACAATGACATAAAAAATATAGGGAAAAGGGAGGGGTATATTTTTACCCCTCCCTTTTGTGTGGGAAATCTTGTATTGTGATAATGATCCTAATTATTCGTTATCGAATCAAAAAAAGTGCTTAGGTATTTACGTTCTTCATCGTTTAATTGATCTAATGCTTTAACAAGAGGCGTAATACTCTTTAAGGTTGGAAGGATATTTGTTGTAAGAAAAGCTTGTACTAACTTTAATTCACTATCAGACATTTTATTTAGAATATTTAATACTTGCATTTTATTAGGGTTATCTATTTTAGTCTCAGGTAAAAAATTTTCAGGTATTACATCATAAAGTGTAACTCCTAATGCTTGGCAAATTTTTAACAGGGTTTCTATATTTGTTGTTGAATTACCGTTTTCAATTTTACTAATTGTACCTTGTGATACTCCTGAAAGTTCTGAGAGTGTGGTTGTCGACATATTTATTGCTTTTCGATAATTATTAATGTTTTTTCCAAGTGCTTTGTTAAACTCATTCATATATTTCACACACCAATGCTAAATAATTACACCTAAGTAGTGTTGACAGCACTCTTAGATGGTTTCCCAAATCCGAGTTGGGAAAAAAACTTACAGGAAGTCTCTTATAACTTTTCTTCTTTTATTATTATTAAAATCATATCAAAAAAAATGAATAAAATTTTTCCCTTAAAAAATATTCGTTAACGAATAAAAAATCGTTGACAAAATATTCGAATACGAATAAAATAACGATAAGGAGGTGAACACCATCAAAAGAATAAGGGATAAGAGATTGGAGAAAGGTTGGACACAATTTGAACTCGCTGAAAGATCAGGTGTACCACAACCGACAATTTCTCAAATCGAAAGAGGGAATAGAAAACACCCTACTCATAAAAATATTATGAAAATAGCTAAAGCATTGGAGATCAATTTAGAAGAACTAAATGAAATGCCAATTTGTCCTAATTGTAGCATAACCAAGGTGTTGAAAACACATTCGTATGATGGTGGTGATAAAAATTGAGAAAAGTAACATTACCTAAAATGTTCAGATTTCAGTTTTTAGATTTCAACAATCAGGTTACAATCCGAACATTCAACAAAGAAATCTACATATTAAAATCCGGATTAATCGTCCAAAATGTTGAAACTAATCAACTGCGTAGAATTGAAGAAATATATTACGACATAAGAACAGTAAGATCTATTAAAGGAACTATAGTAGCAAAACGAAAGAATAGAAATAGTGATTTATATTTGGTTGATAAAGCTAGTTAGCAAAGAAATTAAGGATAAGTAAACATACGTTATGATGTGTGCAATTGATTTTTGAAATTTGCACTGCTGCTCTTTGAAAATTATATATTGCGTGGTTCTCGATGAAAGGTCACTAATCGAGTTAACTATACGATTTTATCTAGTTAGTGGGGATAAGCTAAAAATCCACTTGTGATCCCAGTGCGACGTCGGTTAATGGATTCATTAGTCGAAAGGTTGTTGGTAAGAGCCAAAAACCAACAAAAAGAAGAAGAGACTGTTTATTGGCTATCGGTGAGACGATATAACGTTAATAAACCCTTTTCCTCGTCTGTAGTTCAATTTTGAATGTAAATCGCAAGCGATTGCGAATTGTTTATAAAAATACATAGGAGGTTGTATTGATTGCAACCTCCTATAAATTAATTGTGTACATGATAACGTATAAAAAACCGTACTTTTATCCTTTAATGAAAAATCCTTAACAATTTCTTTAAATGAAACGATATTAGAAATGAAGGGGTGTGTAGACAAATGATGAAAAAGAAAATTATAGTTGGAGTTACGGCTTTTACTTTACTTGCTGGCACAGGAACAGGTGTTTATGCTTATAATCAAAAGGTTTTAGCAAATGAAGCAGCACAATTAGAACAGTTAAGAGTAGAGACACTTAAAAACGCAGAAAACGCAGTTGATTCACTGTATAATAGCACTCGAACTAGATTAGCTGACGACATTGATAATAAAATCAAAAGTGCTGAAGCTGCTGTAGGGAAAGTTGAAGAAGAAAAGGCACAATACCAATTATCAAAGGAAATAAGCGAAGTGAAAGAAATTGCCGAAATTCAACAGGAAGTCTACAGCACCTTAGAAAATGAAGTTTTAGTTGAAAGTATTACTGATAAAAAGCTAACAGAAATTAATCAGAAGCTGATTATCATTAAAAGCATTAATGATGCGATTTATACTCACTTAGCTGATTATCTATCTGAAGCCGATGCTCAATTAGCTTCAATTGATGCCGCCCTAAAAAAGATAAAAGAAGCAGAAAATTCTTTAAGTAGAGAAACTTATAATTCAGCATTAGCGCTAGTTGATGAAGTGAAAAATGAAATAAAGAAGAATGAATTAAAAAAACAACTTGAAACTGTAAATAAAAAAATAATTGCAATGGAAGAAGAAGCTAAACGTAAAAAAGAAGAAGAAAGAATTGCAGCTGAAAAAGCAGAAGCTGAGAAGGTGGCAGCTTTGGAACAGTCAAAACAACAATCTTCAAGTTCTAAACAAACACCTTCATCCAATTCGACAAATTCGAGTAAGTCAAACGCTCAATCTTCAACAAGTTCAAGTAAGTCAAACGCTCAATCTTCAACAAGTTCAGGTAAATCTACTTCTAAATCTAATCAATCAAATTCAGGAAGTAAAAGTTCTAGCTCTACTAATAAACCAAGTTCGAGTGAGCAAAAGCCTGCATCTAAGCCGAGTGGATCTACCGGAAGTTCATCTTCAGGAGGTAAAGACTGGGATAACATCGGTGAACAGCTAGAAAATCATGATTGGAACAATACCGGGTCAGGTGAAATCGATAAGGGAGGTAACACCTGGGATTCATGGGAATAAACACGATATTAAAAGAGTTATTCAATTTTTTGAATAGCTCTTTTTTTATATAGAAAAAGAGAAAGGAAAATGCAATGGATATGAAAAAGAAATTAAGATTTTCTTTGGTAGTTGCTCTCGTTTTTGTTCTTTCCTTACCCAATATATTATTTCCCTTTAATAATCAATCAAACATAGCGCACGCAGCAGCGCCTAAAGTTGAATATTTAGGGAAAGTAAGTTATTCATATTACACTGTTGGTAAGTTCAAGGTGAACGGCCAATATGCATTCTGTGTAGATCATGATAAATCAACTCCGCCAACTGGAAGTTCTTATACAGGGGGTAATGTTTACAATAACGAAAGTATTAGAGCAATTCTTTATTATGGTTATGGTGGTCAGGGGAACGTTGTGGGTACGAGTGATGCAGCATTAGTCGCTACATCATTAGCACTTGATACCGTTATGAACGGGAATACCTCTTCAGGAAGATCCACTGTCCCAGGCTATGATACTTTAATGAGTCATGCATCAAAGAAAGATGCCCCAAGTACTTCAGCATCTTTCAGCATAACAAAAGCAAGTACTACTATATCAGGAAGTGTACAAAAGTCTGAAACAATAAAGTTCAATGCAGATTCAAGAAATTCAATTACATTAAGAGTTCCTTCAGGAGTAACACTTCACTTAGGAAGCAGCACTTACACAAACCGTAATGTGACAATCAAAGGAGGTCAATCTTTCTATTTAACTGCCCCTTTAAGCTATGGTAGTGATGTAACATTTAGCAATATAAAACCTTCTCTAGGACCATATCAGGCTATTTTATTTCTACCATCCAATGGTTCTTATCAGAGGTTGGGCCAAGGGTTAATAACAGATCCCCAACCTTTGAAAACATTAACTGTTGATTTTCAAGTAAGACAAAAGAAAATTACAGTTCAACACATCGATAAACACACGAATAAGCTACTAACTAGCGAATCGTACACCCGAAATATTGGTTCTAGTTACAGTTTTTCTCCAAAAAGTAGTATTACAAGTGGCTCAAATAAATACTTACCTGTCGATAACAAAAGTCAATCAGGAACACTAGGTAATAGTGATATTACTTTGAAGTTTTATTACAATTTAGAACGAACGGTAACTGTAAGGCATATCGATGCTCGGGATGATCGATTAATTGCTTCTGAGAGTTATAAAAAGCTAAGAGGTCAAACTTATAGTTACGGTCCAAGAACAGATCTTAAAAAGGGGAGTTACACATATAGGCCATTATCTACAGCTAAGAAGACCGGAACAATAGGGGCAAGTAATATTACGATTGATTTTTATTATGATGTTCCTTTAATTAAAACAGGATTAGAAAAAATTCAAGTTTTTACTGCGCCAGCTAATGAAGGGCTGCCTGTTAAAGTCAATTTATCAAAGGAAAATATCTACCCTGAAAATAATAGCGACATGGCCAGTGCGAAATTAAATGTAGCTTTATATGATGGAAGTACTAAAATTGCTTCAAATACTTATACAGCAAAATCTCTTCCTAAAAGTATTGATTTTAAGGTTCCATCAAGTTATTTATCAGTAGATCAGAAAAAGGCTTATACAGTGAAGCTTGAAAGCTATTCGAAAAATGAAATTGATGTAATTTCAAATGCTTCTGCAATAACAACAGATGGCTATACATCATCACAAAAGACTCTCAATACAAACAACACTTCACTCTCTTTTACAGGGGTAATTATGACAGAGAGAGAAGTCGGAAAGAATATGGTTGTTTTTAACGAGAATTTACAAGTTAACTTGAAGAAGTTAGATAAAAAATTAACAGGATATGGATTTGAATACCCAATTGATGTTATATACAAAAATGATCTTGGACAAAAATTCACCAGTAAGTTTGAATTTCACGTACCAAAATCTTTAGTTGATTCTTATTTGACATATCCAGTAAGTAACAATCATTACAAAATCAGTTTTGATGAAACTAGCCACAATGAGAGTAAAAATCAATCGGTGCTAACAACAACTAAGCGATTTGAACTACCAAAAATAAACATTGAAAAAAGAACTGGTTATCTTTTCTCTAATTCACAGGTTGCTGGCAGAGATAGCCGAATAAAATATGACATTATCGATGGGGGACGAAAGTTTTACACTCCGATTTGGGGGGATCTTGGAACCTATCAGTTAGAAGCGAAAAACGTTGATCCTTTAGGTGTTCATAAAATTAGCGTGTCAATGAAACAAAACCTTGAAATCTATGCTTATATGTATGGACATATGGATTCTAATACTGGAAAGCAAGATGCCATTTATTTAAGACCAATTAATGCGGATGATCCTAAATATCCGGATAACTGGACAGCTGAAGATAAAAGACGTTTTGAAGAGTGGAATCGAAATTAAAAGTAAAAGGCCTAGAAAATTCAAATTCTAGGCTTTTTTTATTGGAGGAATAAGATGAAAGATTTCCCTTTTATGATCTTAATCATGTTCTTCGGCCTGTATCTTGTCTTGTTTACCTGCCATTATAAAATTGAAGAATTTCGGTATAATTCTCTAATTCTATCAATAACTGAGACTGCTAAAATAGCAGGTTTTCAAAGTTTAGATAATAGTGTCAGGGCCGAGACTGGTACTGTTGAAATTACAAGTGAGAATTTTGAAATGAGTTTCGAGAAAAAATTTCGAGATACTGTAAATGTGAAACTTGAAAATCCTAGATATTCTTACGATTACCTGAAAGCCGAAGACGGTACTATTATGGCTATAAGAGTTGTTGTTAAAGACGAGAGAGACAATCAATATCAAGCTACTTATATATCAGACATAGGAAATCGTTAAAGGAGGACGTAATGAAGAAAATTTCTGAGGATATTTTAAAAGACATAATCAATGATTTGAAAATAATTAATCCGGAATTGATGCTAGAGGCTTTTACTGATCCTATCGCCCGGGAAGCTTTAAAAAAGGTTATGCAAAATGATCTTCCAAAACGCCATAATGTCATTTTGAGAACTGAAGAACATATCGATTATGCTCTATCTGAGATTGTTGGCCTAGGAGTAATTGAAGAAATAATTAAAGATCCTTCAGTGACGGATATAAGTTATAACGGAACCGAATTAATCGTTAATACAAACAATGAAAAGTATGTGTATGACGAGCAAATTAGCGAAAACTACATTATTAAATTGATTCAAAAGTTTGCAAATGCAGTAGGGAAAGAGTTTACTCCTAAAAATCCAATATTGGATGCTTCATTAAATAATTTGCGTATCAATGCTGTTCACAAAAGCTTATCGCCTTTTGGTACTACAATGGCTCTTCGTTCTTCAAAAGCTGAAGCTATACTGAATGAAGGGAATTTTAAAAACTTTGCTCCTGAATACATGCTAGATTTTTTTGAAGCAGCAATTAAATCTCGCTGTAATATCATCATAGCAGGAGAGACAGGAACAGGAAAAACAGAGTTACAAAAATTCCTTGTTAGATATATAGATTTCGAAGAGAAGATAGTTAATATGGAAGACACTTTAGATAGTTATCTTAAAGAATTGTATCCTGATAAAGATATTCATAGTTGGCTTACTTCCCAATCTATTAGTTTTACTGACTTAATTAGAGCTGGTTTACGTAATAACCCTGTATGGATGCTTGTATCTGAAACACGTGGAAAAGAGGCCTACGAAATGCTTCAGGCGGTTTTATCAGGGCATAGAATTATTACAACTTTACACTCTGTTGATGCCAGGGCAATTCCAAAACGATTTATCAATATGATGAAGATTGGATATACCATCGATGAAGAATCTGTTTTAGAAGATATTTATAACTACTTCCAATTAGGATGCCATATTGAAAAGGCTCAAATTGAAGGAAAGGTTGTTCGATATTTGAGTGAAGTTGTAGAACTTAGACCGGATAAAACAGCCGTTACAGTATTCAAGCAGATCAAAAGAGGAGATGAGTTAATCCCAGTTATTGGAGAAATGAGTGATGAATTTATCCAAAATTTATTGAAGTTCGGTTGTGAAATACCAACTCTCGGAAAGGAGGAAGTTTTAGATGGCCAAGAAGAAAAAGTATACGCTTGATGAAGTAAATGCTCTTCGTATAGCTTACGGAAATCCTTTGCAAAAAAGAGAACTTGTCTCTACTCTTCTAATCCCTTTCTCAATTAGCGCTCTTTTTACATTTGCGCTTTTCTATTATTGGTGGTTAGCCCTTATCGTTGGGGTAGTTGCTATGATTTACGCATACAAAATTATGATGCCTCAAAACGCAAAAAGAGCTTATGAAGTAAATGCATTCCGAGAAAGAAATAACTTTGTAAATAACATTACGCAAATGCTAACCAATCAGGAAAGAACAGTTTTGGATGCTCTAAAAACAGTTACAGAAAGGGCCAATGGAGAGTTTAAAGAGGACCTTCTTGTATTGCAAGCTTCATTAGTTGATGCGAACGCAAAGGAGCAGCAAGATGCCTTTCAAGTTTTATCCGACAAATACAAAAACGATGTAATCTTTGATTTATTTGTAGAACAATTAGCAACGGCCTCCATAGAAGGCCGTTTTTCTATGGAAACATTAAAAGATATAAAATCCTATCACAATCAAGTAAAGAAAAAACAAGATGATTTTATGGCCAAAAAACATAAAGAAGCTTATAACTTCAAATTCATTGTAACAATCGGCCTTGTATTAATTATGGCAATAACATTTAGTTTTGGTTGGGATCAATTTGTAAATGTCTATGCTAGAAATCCGATTGGATGGGTGACTAGCGCAGCTTATTTAATTATAGTCGGAGGCTATTTTCTTGCATTCAGAAAGAAACTGGTTGACGACAATATTATGGAGGTGAACATATGAGCGAAACTACTATCGAGGCAAAACCTAGTATATGGCTTCGTGTTGCTGAACACAATCTTTACGATATGTGTAAGGAAATGGGATTTACCGAGGAACGGTTTATTAAGTATCAAAAGAAAAGATTCTTTAGAGCCGTCCTGTTTGGCTTCCCATTAATAATAGCAGCTTTCTTCTTTCAGTGGTGGTGGTCTTTAGCTGGCTTAGCGATAAGTGGTTTTCTGTGGTGGAATGAATATAATCGTGCCAAAAAATTTTATGGGAATTTTAATTTTGAGAAACAACTTCAATTTTCAAAATTCACAAGGATGCTAATCCCTTTTTTATTACAAACGGATGCTACCCTTTACAGTGTATTTACTAGATTATTAGACCGTTTAGAGCCAGGCCATGTTAAAAACTCTTTGGAGCGTTTGTTAATTGAAATGAATGAATTTCCAAATTCAGAAGAGCCGTTTGTACGTTTTGCAAAAGATGCCTCCGGTACAGATAGTTCAATTTTATTTATGACAACTTTGTATGACTTTCATCAAAATACTTTTGACCATTCAATCATTATGGAACTTGGCCAGCTATCAAGTGAACAGCTGTTTGAAGGTGTTGACGAAATTATTACTTATAAGCTTCGAAAATTTTCAATGTATCCAACAAAATTAACAATGGCCAGCTTTGTTATTACGTTAGGTTATGCAATATGCATGATTTCAGAAGCTTTCTCTACTGGATTACTATGATAAGGAGGTAGGTTCTATGTTAGAAAGTTCAACCATGGAAATGGGGAAGCTTTACATTTCTTTGTTTATTATCTTTTCTATGGTATCTCTAGCGTTATTTTTCTCTGAAATCAATCACGCTAATGATTTTAAGCAGTATGTAAATTATCAAATAGAAAGGAATGGTGGTCTTACCGGGGAAGCGATTGAAAAAGTAGAAGCCTACAATCAGGACCATTTTAAAGGTAAATTTAAAATCCAAAGTCCACAAATGAATCAGCAGTTTTCATTTGGAAAAGAAGTAGATTACACCATTAATTCAACACATAAATTTTTCTTTTTACCTTTATTAAGTAAAAATATTTCAGTTAAAGGATCAGCAATATCTCAAATAAGATAGTTTCCTGGGTTTATACTTTCCCTTCTAAAAAAAAGTGAAAAAATTTAAAAAACAGGAGTGGTAATTAATGTTAGATCAAAACACAGATCGTACGTATTGGATGATTGGAGCAGTTGTTGTCGTTGCTATTTTAATAGGTGCTTCTAAAGTAGCTTTTCCGGACCTTTTTAATAAAGTAATTACTAAATTTACTTCAACATTAACAGCAGGTTTTGCTCAATTTCCTATCGATTCTATTATGAGTTTCTTTCAATAAATCATGCTTGAACAAAACACAGACCGGACTTATTGGCTAATCGGGATGGTCTTGGTTGTGGCTGGCTTAATTGGCTTGTGTTCTATAGCATTTCCGGAAATCAACGATTTGGTAATTACTAGATTTAAAGGGATGGTACCGAAATTTTAAAACTAATAGGAGGTGGTGCTTGGATTTTTATATATGTACTAAAGAGAAAATGGCCAATCTGTAATAGAGAAAAGAGAAGGGGTATTTTAAATGGTGAAAGGTTCAAAAAAAATTTCAAAACTTATTCTTACTGCAGGATTAACAACAGCTATCTTGGTTCCAACTGTAGCAAGCGCAGCTGGAGCTACACCAAGCCAAGTTTTCAAAGAGTTTGATAGTTTTAGATATAATTTCACCCTGGATTTAAGGAACAGTACAGAGCGTCAAATCACTGGTCTAAACAATAAAGCCAAAGATTTAAATAAGGATTATCAATTGATTGAGGAAAGGGCTAACAATCAGATTAAAGAGTTAGAGAAGGCTCGTTCGTCAGAAGTTACCAAACTCACGAATAGATTGAAAAATGCACAAGCTGCTAAAGATCATACATCTGTTCAAAAGTACACTTTCGAGATTGAATTAACAAATTCAAAGTATGAAACAAAGAGAAAAGACATCCTGTTAAATAAAATAACCAATCAAAAACCGGTAGAAATCGAAAGAGAAAAAGTAAAAGAAAAGATCAATTTTTACCGAAGTAACGAAAGTGAAAAAACAGAACTTATTAGCAGAGTTTATAAAATCTTTGAACCCTTAAAACCTAAAAAATAACATGTAAAATCCCCCTGTGTATTTTCAGGGGGCAGTCCTTTTAAATTCATCAATTTCTTTAAAGAAGGGGGATTGACAAATGGCCAAAAAATTTCATGAAATTCCTACAATGGAAGAATTCTTAAAAGGTCTAGAAAAAATCAGATCACAACAACTCGAAGCAAGAGAAAGCAGCAAGCTAGGTGTTTATCCATTTGAAGGTACAGATAATCAATTCAGTCATTACGCTACTGGCATTGTCACACCAAAAGGAAAGCACTATTTAATCGATGGTGAAGGCGATTTAAGTTTTACTGGAACAAAGTATCTAGCATATGAAGATAAAGAGGCATTCCCTCCTTTTAGTGCAGCAGAGTTATTATTAGAATCGAAGAACGATTTTAAAATTGACTATGCTGAAGCTGTTAAATACTACAATTTAAATAAAGAGCTTGCTATTAAAGAAAATGAAAATATTCTTTCATCAAAGGAATTTAAGCCGGACCATCCAATTGCGCTTACAGTTAATCAAGAAATGAAGGAAGTTAAAAACATGCTGGAAGAGCAAGGCTTAGATCCTTCAAAAAATCCTGAAGTATCTGCTCTATTGGATCACCATTTTTCGAAGCTTGAAAAGCTTCTATCCGATTTTTCCGAGAAAATCGAAAAAGCTTCCCATGAAGATATTCCGCAATTAGAGGAAAATATGAAAGGGAAATTAAACAAGATTTTTACAGATCTAAAAGACGGTCTAAAACAACTTTTTGTTGATATAAAAGATAACGTTAGATCCGGAATTGAAAATAAGGTTAATGATGTGAAAATTAATATTCATAATGCTGTGGCTGAAAAAGTACAGAATGTGAATGATAAAATTAAAAATTTAAGTGCATCCCTTGATAAAAAGTATCAGATCATCGAAAAAGAGCCTGAAGCTTCTGCCTTATCGCAAGTTCAAAAGGCTTTTGACGAGGTTAAGGAAGCTGCGAAAACAGAAGCAGCAAAAATAAAAGCTGGGGAAGTTTCGCAATCGCTTGCGGATATGTCTCCTATTGTAGGTAATCTGGAAAATCAAAATAAGCAATTAAAGAAAGAAAATGAAGGATTAAAGACGTTTGTTAATGTTGTGAAATCGAAACATCCTGAAGTGTATCAATCAATCTATAACACGATGAAGGGTGTTCAGATCGAACCAAAACAAGAACAAAACGAGATTAAAACAAAAGTAAAAGAATTGGAATTATCAATATAAATAAAAAGAAGGCAAGTGCTTTTAAAGCACTTGCTCTTTTAAAGGAGTTAAAGATTATGTTATCGGTAAAAAGATTTGATAATGGATTTTTTAAATTTGTTGGTGTACTAGCATTTGCAATTCTTATGTTTTTCGTGGCTCCTGAAATCGGTCTTGCTGCATCTACAGGTACGGTTCAGACCAAGATAAAAAGTGGTGTTACTGCATTCCAAACAGTATTAACAGGGATTGTTGTAGTAGTTGGTATTGCAGCTTCATTAAAAATTATTGTTAAGCATCTACCTAGCATCGATGATCCTCATGTGAAAAATGAAATGTGGAAAAGTATAGGTGGAGTTCTAGCTGCTATTGGTGCAGCTGCTGCTTTAATTTGGCTTCTCCCTTGGGTTTACTCATTGTTCAAATAAGATGTATAGAGAAAGCTTCCGGCTTTCTCTATTTTTTTAAGGAGTGGTTTTATGGATCAAGATCAAGTTAAGCAAGCGTTGTTAGAAATGATAGATTCAAGTGGAAGAAGAGGACGCAAATGGTTCTTCCCTAAAAATGTAGATAATCAATATAAAATACTAGCTAACATGACTTTGAAAGAAATACTTATTTATATTTTACCTGCATTGTTGATCTCTATAGGGATAGGGTTTATTCCACCTTATAATTCGATGGTTTTTTGGTTAATCAAAGCCATTTTTATTGTACTTATAATTGTCATTCCAGTTGTTTATGTAAACTATAGACCTGTTAAATTCAGAGATAATATTCGTTCAAAGGACTTTATAAAAGAGTTTCTTGATTATCGTAAGAAAAAGAAAATATATTTCGTAAAACCCAAAAATACATTTTTAGATTAAAAATAAGAAAAAGTTTAGGAGTTGGATAATTTGAGCGAAAAAGAAATTTCCTTCAATGATATAAGTCCGATTGAGGGTGTTTATTCTGATTTTATTTATCTAAAGGAACATGCTCTAGTCACCATGATAAAAGTAAAAGGTGTGAATTTTGATTTGTTGTCACTTTACGAACAAAACTCTATCTTTGATGAATATGGAGCATTTTTGGCTCAAAATATTCATTATCGCCCCCAAACAGTTTCTATGACAATTCCTATTAAGATGGGAGATTATTTAAGGAAATGGAAACTTCAACATATAAAATCTTCGCAAGATCCGGATGTGAATGAAAATCTTCGGCAGTTAAGAGCCAGTTACTTATATGAGTATCAAAAAACAGAAACGGATTTAAGCATGGCTGTTAAAGCTCACTTTATTGTATTAAAAGAGAAGTTGAAGAAGCCAACACTTGAATATCTGCATGAAGCAGAAATCAAGTTAACAGAAAAAAGGGAAGAAATTATGAGGGCTATCCATCAGGTGTTAAATGCATATGACAGCCAGCAAGAAGTATTAAGTGCTAATGAAGCCCTATCGGTTTTACATCAGTTTTTAGATTATAAAACTTCAATTTATCAACATTAAAAGTAGGTGGAGTAAATGAATTTATTATCTTTGTTTGGATCTAAACCCAAAAAAGATTTGAAAGTAAAAATAGAAAATCAGATTGACGGATTGATAGATAAAGATGTGATAGAAAGTCGTTATCCCTTTGTCTTTGAATTGAACAGAGAATATATAGCTTCAAGTGGAAATTATATAAAGCCTTATGTGATTCTTAGTTATCCTTCCGAGCCAACAGGGAATTGGTTATCTCCGTTAAAAAGGTTAAAAGGGAATATTACCATCACACAACATTTAGAGCCGGCAAACGGTGAAATATTAAATAGACACTACAATGAAACAGTAAAGAATAAGGAAGCTGAATTATTAAAAACGTTAGACCACTACAGACGAGAGCAAATAAAAAGGGAGCTAGTAACGGCTAAGAAGCAGCTAGAACAGTCTTTAGATGAAAAGAGTGCTTTTATATATCTTTACACGTATATCTTGTTACAGGCTCATTCAGAGTCTGAATTAAGGTCTTTAGAAGAAAGTTTGAATCGTGTTTTAATCAAAATTAATTTAAAGGGAATTACCCCTTATAGAAGAATAGAAGATGCTTATTTCTCGTCCTTCCCAATAGGTCTGAACGATTTGAAAGAGTATACCTATGCTATGACTAATACCGTTAGCGCAAGCTCGTTTTTTCCTTTTGATGATAATGAAATCTGTGATTTGACTCCAACATCAACAATTGAAGGAATTAATAAAGAAACAAACTCCTGGATTGCCATTGATTATAAAGATAGGGGCCGGACGTTAAATAGGAATAAAATTGTTCTAGGTACTTCAGGCGGTGGTAAGTCAACATATCAAAAAAGTAATATTTTCCGGAAGATTGCTGAAGGTGAAGATAATATTTATATTATTGATCCGGAAGACGAATATTCAAAAGATGTAATTAAATTTGGCGGTACTGTGATTGATCTTTCTAGTGCAAGTCCTACTAGAATGAATCCATTTGAAATTCTGTCCCAAGCATTGGATTCCGATGAAGACGGTGTACTAAGAGATAGAAAGTTAACAGAAACAGACGTCGATAATTTAATTCGTCAAAAGGTTAACCGTTTAAAGGGGTTCCATAAAGTGAATATGCCTGACATGGATCAGGTTCAATTATCAATCATTTCAAACATCTCTATGCAATTGTTTGACAAATTTAGAGAAATTAAAGATTTAGATAAAATGAAACATGAAGATTGGCCAATTTTAAGCGATTTACTTCAGGCTTTAAAGGAATTGAAAGATACGGACACAAAGAAATTCGAATTAATCGAGCGATATTGCTTTATCCTCGAAGACATGGTTGAAGGGTCCAGTACTCTTTTTAATGGCCATACAAACGTTGATATGAGCGCAAAAATCATTTCCTTTAATTTAAAGCTTTTGCAAACAGAAAAAGAAATGCAGGCTGCTGCATATCTAAATACATTCAGTTATTTATGGGAGCTATTCACAAGTAATTTATCCCAATCGGACGAGTTATTTTGCGATGAGTTTCACTTTTTGTTGAAAAACCCTGAAAGTGCGGACTTCTTTTTTCAAGCCTACAAACGTTTTAGAAAGTATAACGCTGGGGCTACTGTAACAACACAACAAATTCAGGATTTACTTGATGCTCCGGGTGGTATCGGTGAGGCTATTGTTGGTAATAGTTACACTAAAATTATGTTCGGTTTTGAACCTCGTGAAATTAATCAGGTAATCGATCGTTTGAAAATTCCGTTGTCAGATAAAGAAATTCACTTCTTAAAAGCTAAGAAGCAAGGGGAAGCGTTAATTCTTTATGGGGCACAGCGTGCTTTATTAAAAGTTGTTTTGACGGAAGAAGAATTAAGGTTATTAAATCCTAAGAAATATGAAGAAAAAACAGGTCGTAGTGCAAAGGAATTGCCGGATTGGTCAGATAAAGTCCTCCTTTCACAAAATGAAATTAGTCAAATTACTAATGAATTGAATAAAGTTGAGGGGTTTTAAATGAAAAAAATTACAATGATGGATAACCTTACTCTGTACGTAAATAAAAGAGAATATAAGATAGAAATCGATGAAAAATTCACTAAGGTTTCTAGCTTAGATCAAATCGAAGACTTGGAGCTTGCGCTACCGGGTTTTTTTGATGTAGAGAGTATATCCCGACAAAACAATAAAATTTACTTGGTTTATAATCTTCCGGAAGGTTATGAGCCTTTAGAAAAGGCTAAAAAATATGTTCCGGTTATTAAGTTGCAGTTGATTAAAAATCTTTTAGAAACAGATCCTTTGCTTGAATCGGATGGTATGACTTACTTAGATTTAAATAATGTTTTCTTTAAAAATTTTAACGACATAAAAATTCTTTATCGTTCTAATGGTTTTCTGCCCTTCCATAAGGATTTAAGCACATTAGATCAGTACAAATTATTTGTATTAGGCTTCTTTAGTGATAAGCACTCTTACAAAAGGTTTATAGTCAACAAAGATAACCTTTTACGAAAAGAAAACAATGAATTTATGTTCGCTGTTAATGCAGCTACATCATTTGCTGATTTAAAGACACTAGTTGATAGAGAACTAGAAAAAGAGCAATCCAGCTTTTATGAAAAGGCGCAATTTCAAGAAACAAGCCGTAAAAAAGGTTTTAAAAGAAAAATATACCTCGGAAGTCTTGGAGTTTTATTGATAGTTTTATTATTCGCCGGAGGAATAAAACAAATTGAAAAAAATGTTGCTGCTAATTTCCAAGAAGAATTGGCCGCAGCCAAGGCCGAAAATGAGTTGGTACTTGCTGTATCAAGTGGTGATACAAAAAAGGCTGTCAAATTAATGGAGGGTAAAGGGGAAGATCCAGCAGTTATTGCAGATATGCTAGTTCAAGCCGGGAAATATGATGAAGCTATCTCATATGATAAAACGATTGAAAAAGAAGTTGTATCTCGACTTTACAAAATTGGTCAGGAAGAGGAATTATTAGAGTTAAAATCCGATTCACCATTCTTGGCTTTTGAAAAAGAGATTGTAGATTTTGATTCAGATAATTTAGTCGCAAAAGCGCCATTAATCGAGGATAAAGATACACTTAAAAGATTATCATTAGCATTCATAAAACATGATAATTATGAATTTGCGAAAGAAATATTAGAAAGATTAAAATCAGATAGTGCAGGTCTTTTTAAGTTAAGTAAAGGTGAAATTAAAGAGATTAATCAATATATAAAAAAAGCTCAATTAGAAATTCAAGTGAAGAGTATAAACGATCAGATCACATCTTTAAACCAAGAAGAATCATTAGAGGAAAGTGAAGAAGAGAAAATAAAGAGGGAGGCAGAAATTAAAAAATTAGAAGATGAGCTTGTTGAAGTACAAAAAGAGCTTATCAAGCTAGATGAAAAAATAGGGATGGATGCTTAATGGATGTTGTAACAGCAAAAGTCGCTTTAACCATAGCGCAACAAGGAGCAAAGCATTGGAAAAAGATAGTACTCATAGTACTGTCTTTTTTTATGATGATGGTTATTGGTGTGATGCTTTTAGTTGGAGGCGATTCCGGAAATTCAGGTACTGCGAAAGTTAATGATGCTGTACTGGCATGGGAGCCTGTAGTAAGCCAATATGCTGAAGAATACGGAATACCTGAATATGTCGGTGTTATATTAGCAATCATGATGGTTGAAACCGGAGGATCAGGGCTTGATATTATGCAAAGCTCAGAATCTTCAGGACTTCCACCAAACAGCATAACAGATCCCGTTTTATCAATTGAGGTAGGAGTAAAACATCTTGCATCTGTCATCAAGAATGCACGCTCAAATGATTTGGACTTTTGGACCCCTGTTCAGAGTTATAACTTTGGTTCAGGTTTTAATAATTACGTAAAAAGTAACGGCAAACAATATACCTTTGATTTAGCGAGTAATTTCTCTAAAAATCAGGCAAACGGAAGAACTGTTAAGTATAGCAATCCCATAGCCGATTTTAACGGAAATTTCCGTTACGCATATGGAAATATGTATTATGTCTTGTTAGTGCAGCAATACCTTACACCTGGGGCAAGTGGAGATATAGGAAATGCAGATGCTTCAGCTTTAGGTCCTGAAACATATCAAATGTTAATGAATGAAGTGTTGAAATATAATGGTTGGCCGTATGCTTGGGGTGGAAGTAGCCCTTCTACTAGTTTTGATTGTAGTGGATTGATGCAATATGCTTTTCGTCAGCTTGGTTATGATTTACCGAGAACGGCAGCTGAACAGCACGCTCATTCAATTCCTGTAGCTGATCCACAACCGGGAGATCTAGTATTTTTCAAAGGTACTAATCCCAGCCGTCCGGCAAGTTCAATCACCCACGTAGGAATTTATGTTGATGAAAAAAGAATGTACGATGCTAGCAATAGTGGGATTGGGTACTCAAATTGGAATCAAGGATATTGGAAACAACATTTTGCAGGCTTTGGCCGAGTGGTGAAATAGGAGGGGGAAAAATTGAATACTAAGGTTTTTATCGCTGTATCTATCGCTCTATTAATTTCTGTTTTTGCAAATATAGCATTAGGATTTAACGTGAGCAGCAAGAGCCAAGATAATAAAGAATACCAGGTACTTAATAAAGAATTGAAAGAGCAAATCAAGTCCTTGGAAAGAGGATTAGATGAAGCTGAAGGAATTATTGTTGATGAGAAACTTGCAGAAAATGATGATGCAAAAAAAGTGGTTGAGAATTTCTTCAAAACTCAATATGAATATACATCTAAAACGTATAAAGAGCGTTTTGAAAAAATTAAAGAATTTGTCAATGACGATGTTTACGGTCAATTGACAACAGCAGGGATTCCGGATATTCCTAACGTTAAATTTGAAAACAAAATTAATAATATGAGGCTTTATTTAACAGCTGAAAAAAAAGAGCTAACAGGCTTAGTTTTGATAGATACTGTTTATAAAGTTGAGGGTGTTGAAAGTCCTGAAACAACACAAATATTTGAAGTGGTTGTTGCTGAAACAGATGGAAAACAGCAAATAATTTCTTTGAAGACATTAGGAACATTTGCTTCTATGTCAGAGAGTTAAAAAATTGTAATTAGAGGGAGGATTATTAATGACAATTTTAAATGTAGTAATTGGGGTTATTGTGGTTATAGGAATTGTTGTTCATAATCACTTCAATTTAAAAAATGATTGTATCGGTATTATTAGTAAAAAAGAGAAGGAGGAAGTTAAGTGAAGTTAAAGATTACTATATTTTCAATTCTATTTGTTTTCTTGTTTTACTTTTCAATTTTCATTGCCGGATTTATTCCTTTTATAGCAGAGTATAAAACGGAATTTAGTCCGGGAGTTATTATGGATTATACAAAAGATATTATTTTCCATCCAATTATGAATATCAAGGAAATGCATGTAGCAGCTAACCCTATGCTTTACATATCATTGGGAGCTGCATTTTTCTTGTTCATTTACCTTTTATTAAAGTCTCGTAGTAAAAATTATGAGAATGTTGGAGAGAAATATGGTGTTCAAGGTTCTTCAAGATGGGCAAAAAATCATGAAGTATTTAAAGTGCCTGAACAAATTACCGTTATTCCAAGTAAGAATATGTATAACCAACTTAAAAAGACATTAAAATCAAACGGTCTGTAAGGAGACATTTTGTATATGAAATTATTTAAAATCTCTAAGGGTAAAAAAGAAGAAATTAAATCAGTAGAACATGAATTAATAAATTTCTTAGACACATCTATTCGTTCTAAAGATACTTACTCCTTTTCTAAAAAAAATACAAGCTATAAAGAAGACTATAAGAATCTTTTATCAACAATAACAGCTTTAGTGTTACTTTTAACCCGTAATCGCCAGGGGAATTCGCTTAATATGCATATGATTATGTATCTTGTTGAAGAAGTTGAACAATTACATTTAACAATTTCAGATAATGATTATTTAAAGCTACAATTTCTAATTAAAAAGGCTAACTTAATTCTCGAAAGTTGTTTAGATACTATGGAATTTGCAGAAATAGAAACAAGGAATTATGAAGTTATACAAAGGTTTATTTTTAAAGATGAAAAAGAGCTTTTAAATGAATACTTTAAAATTAATAACACTGAAAATAATGAGGTGAAATAATGGCTGCAATACAAGAAAATAACGCAAGTGGGATTGTGATGGGGTTAAAAGATGGAAAAGCTTTAATCCAGCATGAAAAAAGTAAAATTGCTAATAGGAATTATTACGTTGTTGGTGGGCCGGGTTCTTTTAAAACTCAATCTTTTGTACTTACAAATATGTTAAATATAACGGATTGCAGCATTGTTGTTACGGACCCAAAAGGTGAAGTATACGAGAAAACGGCAAAAATAAAAGAAGCACAAGGTTATGAAGTTAGGGTTGTAAACTTTAAAAATATGGCCTTGTCAGACCACTATAACCCTTTTGGTTACGTTAGGAGAGATTTAGATGCTACAACCGTTGCAAATACGATTGTAAGTGCTAAAAATGATCCTAAAAGAAAAGATATTTGGTTTAATGCTCAATTAGGATTATTAAAAGCGCTAATTCTTTATGCCAAGACAGAATTTCACCCGGACAAAAGGAATATGGAAGGGATTTTGGATTTCCTTCAGGAGTTTGATCCGGAAGCAAATGAAGACGGTGATAGTGAGCTTGACATGAAGTTTATGGCTCTTGATAAGCGACACCCAGCAAGAAGGAGTTATGAGCTAGGATTTAAAAAGTCGCAGGAAAAAACAAGAGCAAGTATTATCATAAGTCTACTTACAACAATTGGTGACTATGTAGATGATGAAGTTGCTGCTTTTACAAGCAACAATGACTTTTTCTTTGAAGATATAGGTACAAGAAAAGTTGCGCTTTATGTTCTGATTCCTACAATGGATTCAACATGGGAAGGGCTTATTAATTTATTTTTTACGCAGATGTTCCAAGAGCTTTATATTTTAGGAGATAAAAACGGTGCGAAGCTTCCTGTACCAACTGTATTCCTGTTAGATGAGTTCCCCAACTTAGGTAAGTTTAATAATTATGAAGAGTTTTTAGCCACTTGTCGTGGTTATAGAATAGCTTGCTGTACGATTCTTCAAAATAACACTCAATTGATGGATAAGTACGGTAAAGATAAAGCTGAATCTATATTAGGGAACTGTGCTATTAAAATTTGTTTAGGGAATGTTAACGACACTACAGCAGCATATTTTTCTAATCTTATGGGGAAAGCAACTGTAAAAGTTGAAACTGGTGGAAGATCCCTTTCACGAGGTAAAACAGGCAGTTCGTCAAGCAGCTCGAATTTTTCTTACTCTCAAAGATCCTTAATGAATGCCGATGAAATCTTGACAATGCCCGAAAAAGATAGTCTTGTATTAATCGCTGGAAAGTATCCGATCAAAGCAAAGAAAGCTATTCAGTTTGAATTATTCCCAGGATTAGTTGATGAATACGAGGTATCACAAATGGCTTATAAAAGGAAAACAAGTGATGCAGCTAAAGAAGCTTATGAAAAAGATGTCGCTGCTTATGAGGATCTTATGGATCAATTAGAAGAAGAAAATTATATTGATGAAGATCAAGAAATTGAAGAGCAATACGCAGCTGAAAATGAGCAAGATGAGGTATTAGCACAAGCTAGAGAAGAAATCGAAATGTACCAAAATTCATTGAGTGTTTTAGAGGCTATGTCTGAAGAAGACGATCTAAAACAAGCAAAATGAGGTGATTAAATGTTTGATTGGGTCGGTGGTAAATTGAAAGAAATGCTTGAAGAAACAATCAATGGCTGGATAGAAGAGTTTATGAACTGGATTCTAGTCATGGTTAATGAACTAGTTTTTAATTTACCTACATCTTCTTTTGTTAATAATGTAATGACATTTTTCGTGTGGTTCACAGGGGTTTTTGCCGTTGTTATTGCTCTTTATAAAATTATAGAGTATATCATTAATACTCAAAATGGAACGCAAGAATATCCTTTGGATGAGATACTTTTAAGAGTAATTAAAAGTGCAGTGGCTATGTTAGTGCTACCTTGGGCGATAAAGATAATTATGTTAGATATTGCCCTGCCGATTGCAAATTATTTCGCATCGGCAGGAACTGATTTTGAAGGAAATGGTGCTTATGCAGTTATTTCAGCTGCACTAGCTGGCAGTGCATTAGCTGTAACTGGCTATGGTGGAGTCGTAGCGATGATTCTTTTGATTTTCTTCGCTATTGTTTTCTTTATGTTTTTATATTCTGTCTGTGTATTTTATGCAGATTATATAATAATGCAAATTCTTATTGCTCCTGTATCTCTTTCAATGATTGCAGACGATAATAACTATTTTCAGGTTTGGTGGAGAGAGCTAATATCGATTGTTGTTTCCCTTTTAATAAAAATATTCTTAATTACATTAATAATTAACATCCTGTTTTCGGGTGGGAATATATTCTTGGCCATTGGAGCCGGAGCGTTGATAATAAAATCACCTTCTGTATTGAAAAATATGTGGTATGGTGGCGGGGGCGCTCGTGCTGCTTCAAGAGGAGCCGGAAACTTAGGCTCAATGGGATCAAGAATGATGCTCATGAAATTCTTGAAGTAAGGAGGAATTTGTATGTTTCTTATCACATATAAAAAGGGTTTAAATGCTGAAAAAAGTAAAATTGAGTTTGACCGCCCACTGACTTTTTTTGATGCAAATGAAATGTTATTAGAAGCTGTCACTAAATATAAACAGTCTGGCCAAAGTATGAAAATAAGTTACAAAATTGTTGAAATGGAATCCGGAGAAAGTGTTTTTAATTCCAAGATTATAATAGATCGAGATATTCCAAGTCTTTTTCAGCTTATAAAAGAAAACTCTAGTACTCCTAAGGTTGTAATTGATTATGTTAAGAAAGTGGAGAATCGAGAAATAAATGAAACAGAAGATTCATTTTCCTTTAATAATCATGTTGAAGAGAAAGTTCGATTAGAACAGTTAAAAACAGAAAAGAATGATATTCTTCAGCAATTAAAAAAGGATGAAAAAGAACGTCAACAGCGAGATATTGAATTTCAGAGAAAAATGCAAGAAATACAGGACGAAAAAAAAGCTCTTGAAAAGGCACTACAATTAAAGGAAAAAGAGGAAGCCGTAAAGGAATCTCAGCGTATTGAAGCTTTAAGGAAGCTAGAAGAAGAAAAAATAAATGCTATGAAGCTCATGGAGGAAAAGCGAAATCTTGATAAGAAAAAGAAAGATGAGCATGAACAGCGATTAAAAGAGGTCGAAGATGAAGCGAAAAAGGCTGAGCTTGAATTGGCCAGTATTGAGACAGAATTAGAAAAAAATGAACTTGAACGAAAAAAAGAGCTTCAGGAACTTGAAACAAAAAAAGTTGAAGCTGACCGTAAGGTTAGTATTTTGAAAGCTGAGAGTGATATAGAGGAAGTTCAACATCAGCAAGACCTCATCGATTACAAGAAGATCGATAAGGTTCAAACTTTGCCACAAGAAAATTATCAGACAACAGTAGTAGTGCCTAAAATGACGTTTAAAGAAAAGCTTCAGGAGCTTGATTTTGAGGAAGTTAAGTCCCTATCAATACGATTGGTCAGGTCGGGGGCGAAAAGCTCTGTAAACGGCAGTAAGAAGGCTTTTGTGTTGATGAAAAACTATCACCTGAAACGGGCAGCCGAAAAACAAGAAAAACTGAAGAATTTAAATAAAAAAGTAGAAATTGAAGAGAAATTAGCTCTTGAAAAAATAAAATTCATGGAAGAGTTAAAAAAAGAAAAGCTAAATCAGGAAAAAGAGTTAAGAAGGGCAGCAAGACAAAAAGAAAGAGAAGAATCAAAGCAAGCTAAAATAGAAGATCGTTATCGTGCTGCCAAAAAGAAAAGCTTAGGACGCATTCCGATTTATGGTAGTGGATCTTTGAAATTTCTCTTCAGTACGGTTGCTTTTGTGGTGATTTCAATCGGATGTATTAATTATTTCAATCTAGGCGATAAATTTCCGATTTTAAGTGAAGTACAGAATTATGTTGAGAATGTTAAAAATATGATTTTAAATATGATTTTAAAAAGCTAGGTTAATACCTGGCTTTTTTTAGTGATATGAAAGGGGATGAGCTTTGGTGAAGGCTGCTGAAGAGAAGCAAGAAAAATTATTTGTTTCCGCAGAGGAAAAAGAAAGAGCCAATAATGTAAATATCCTTGATTATTTATTATCTATTGGGGAGCCGTTAAAAAGTGAAGGTAATAATTTTTACAGACATGAGGATCATGATAGCTTAGTGGTTAATGCAAGAAAGAATTATTTCAGCTGGAATAGTAGAAACGTTTCCGGTAATGCAGTTACTTATTTGATGAATGTCTATAACCTTTCTTTTCAACATGCAGTCAAAAAAATAAATGATGATTTAGGGGATAATGCACTCTCTAGTTTTAAAAAGTCGGAGCCAAGCTATCCGAGCGAATTTAATTATGATGTAAAAGAAGTTAGTTCTACGGAAAATGTCTATAATTATTTAGTTCATGATCGGAAAATAGATCCGGATTTAGTGCAAGCATTCATCAAGGCTGATTTGATTAAAGAAGATTCATATAAAAACGTTGTTTTCAAATGGAAAGAAAAGGGCGAGCTGATAGGAGCCAATTTACAAGGTACAAGAGAGATTCCGGAAGAAAAGAGAATCCATGCTGACCGTTCTTATTTTAAAAAAGTCCTGCCAACTACTAAGGAAGCCACGAACAGTGGTTTTAATTTCACAAGGGGTTATCCTGATAAATTGTACTTTTTTGAAGCACCGATTGATTTATTAAGCTACCTTTCATTAAATAGGTCAAAACTTACAAATTGCAGATTAATAAGTATGGATGGACTGAAGCAGCAAACTGTTTTTCAAACTATAAAAAACACCCTGAAAGAATTAAAGGGAAATGGCCGGGATCTCGAATCGATTACTTTATGCGTGGATAATGACAGTGCAGGAAAAGAATTTATCGATAAATTGCAGAATTATAATCTTCAGTTAAAAGATGGCCGGAGTATTTCAATAAACAGTGATATTCCAGATATGCCGAAAGGACAAATGAAATGGGATTGGAACAATGAGCTTAAATTACGAGTGAATGAAAGCTTAAAAAAAAACGCTGAGAAATCATTAGACCTATAATACGACACTATTATGAACAGTAATAATAAAGTCGTTTCTGTAGTGATTAAAGAAAAAAATACACTATTTTAATAGACTACATGCTACTTAGTTAAGTCTATAGCTACAATTTAAATAATAATGAATAAAAAGAATAATTAATATATAATTTAGAAGAACCAATGTACCTTTATTTTAAACGTGAGTTCTCTTATAGAAACTTTGAAAGTCGTTTGGGGACATTGGTTTATTAATCTTACTAGATACGATATTATATAATTGTGCAGTGACCTTTAGGTGATTCCGACCATTAACTGGACTGGGGCTATTATTCATAGACCTCTAATATTGATGTGAGGCACTCCATTCAATTAGAAAGACGGCACTGCACATTAAATTAAATATAAAACAACGGATTATCCTGTCAATTTCGACAGGTTTTTTATTTTTTTAGAAGGAATATTATGGTTAGTGTCGAATACTCCTCCTCAATAGACTATATAGAGAGATTTTAAAATCAATATAGTGAATAGTGTGCAGTTGAAACTCTAAAAGTGTATGGAGCTAGTGAATCTAGACTCTTTTGTTAAATCTGAGATTAAATATCTGGCGTTATAATCCTAACATGCTACATTGGGCTTAAGCTCTAACAGAAACTTGGATGGTCAGATATAATCATACTGCTTACTGTTCGGAGAGGAAATCATGGAAAATACGATTACTCCTTTTAGTTATGGGAATCATTCAGATAATAAAGGTCAAGATACTCGTAAGTTTTATCAATTTTATGTTGGTATAGATATTGGAGCTAGTTTTCATGTAGCTTCTTGTATTAAATTTGATGCATTTTTAGACCCCAAAGGAATTGCCTGGAAACGAACAAAAACAATGAAATTTAACTCTGATAGCGCAGGAATCGCAGAATTTTTAAAAGCTTTAAAACAAATAGAAGATCAATTTACTATCAACAGAGATGATTTCTTAATCCTATTAGAACCTACTGGTGGACATTATTCCTATTTAGTTCAGCAAGTATTATTGAACGAAGGATATCAACTCTTTCAAGTGGAGAATAAAGCAGTTGGAGAATTTCGTAAGAATAATTTAGGTATCTCAGAAAAATCAGATTCAATGGATGCCAAAGTAATGTCCTATATGGGGTGGCATAAACAACTCCATCCTCACATGCAGGGAGTTACTTTAATAAGACCTCAAACTGTCTTACAATCCTTATTTCGGACTGTCATGCGAGATCGATGGTATTTAAACGTTCAGTTAACTCGAAGAAAAAATCAAGTTCAACAATTATTAAAAGTAACACACCCAGACTTAAATAAAGCATTTAAAAAATTGGCTACTTCTTCAGTAATGAAATTAGTATTAGAATACCCTTCGGGTCTTCACATGAAGGGATCATCGGAAGATGAATTGTATAAGGCAATTTCTAAAGCAGGCGCTAAGAATGTAGCGAAAAAGGCTGCTAAAACACTATCTGAAATTATGCCCCATACAGTGGCTGTACCAGTAGAACATCTAGTAGGAAGGCAGAAATGGGTAATTGAAGAAGCCTTGAGGCTTGAGGAAAGCATTCAACTTATCGATGTAGAAATCCATTCACTTCTTAGAGGAGACCCTGAAAAAGGAATTGAACCACATCCATATACGGAGTTACTTCTTTCTTTTCCTTTTGTCAGTGAAAATATTGCCTGTACCTTAATCGGTGTTATTGGAGATATAGATCGTTTTAATACATATAAAGAATTCAAAAAATACCTTGGTGTATCAGCTGAAAATTCTCAATCTGGAACATCTGTACATTCAACAAAACAAACCTATGGTGGTGTTCGAGATGCACGTCGAGTGCTTTATCAGATGTCCATGATGATGTTAGCGAATGGAAAACGAAAACCAACCGTCTTCAAAGCATATTACGATCGTAAAGTTGACGAAGGAATGATAAAGAAAAAGGCAATTGGTCATCTTTGTGGTAAAATTGCAAATTTGATTTATACAATTTTAAAAAGTGGCCAGAAATACGACCCTAAAATACATGCGGCTGCTTGTGGAATAGAGTGGGATGAAGTGTATAAGTTAGAAGAAAAGCAAGAGCCAGTGTTATTGAATTAACGAAGAAGATTTATTGAATAAAGGTAGAGAAAATATGAAGGTGATGGGGGAATATATTATTGACACCGATTAGAAAAGCCTATGGTTATGTAACAAGAATTAAAGAAGGAAAAACACAGGTATTAGTCTTTCAACATCCTATTACTGAAGCAGGGATACAGATACCCAAAGGCACAGTAAAACCCAAAGAAGACACTTATCATGCAGTCATTAGAGAAATTGAAGAAGAAACAGGGTTGAGAAGTTTTCATGTTGAAAATTTAATTGCAGAAGATTTATGGGAGAACGATGACGGTGCAATACATAATAGGTTTTTTTATAAAATATCTGTATCAAGTGTTCCAGATGAATGGGATTACCAACCAACAGGCGGAGGAGATGAAGAAGGATTAACATTCCATTTCTTCTGGATTTCATCCGAAAATGAAGTTGAACTTATAAGAGGACATGGAGATTATTTGAACCTTATCTTTGATTAACCTTATTAAATAAACGGTGCTTTTCTTAAAAAAGAGAGTATATTTTATACATTTCCCTAAGTCTTTTAAAAAACCAAAAAGCCCTGTTTTCGAATAAAAAAACAGGGCTTTTTTCATACGGTAATATTCACTAGTTTTCTAAAGCACTACACTACATTTAAAAAATAATAAAGTCGTTTAATACTCGAAATGCGTAATAACATTTATTAATATTACTCGCTCAACCCAAACCTAAAAAGCCTGGTCTGCTTGAACCACTATAACCTATATTCTTTTTCGCCCATTTCCGAAATGCATTAATATTACATCTTTTGTAAGGTATTATTTGTTGAGGGTACATTCCTATTTTCGGATTTGATATATAGTGCACTTTCCCTTTTTCACAGTATATAACCCATCTTATATCTATCCCATTTGAGTAAATACTGCCTTGTTCGAATTCATTAGTTTTATCTATGAGTTTCTTTTTTAATCGTTTTTTCATTATTCGCCCCCCAAATGCACAGTATATGTCTGTATTCCATCATCGCAATGTGACATTATTTCTTCAAGTTACTTTAAAACATTATTAACAAAAGGGTGGGTTTCAAAAGTTCCGTAATAATAGGATTCTAACGTAAAAGGTAATGACCTATTTTCTTCATCAATTAAGTATTTAATTGCTTCATCCCATGTAAGATCCTCATAATCTTCATGACTAACAAGTGGCTTCCACTCTCTACATACTCTGAATTGATATTTGTCTGTTTGTTCTCTTTTTATTGTCAGGTTTTCTCCTTTAATTACAAGTTTATCATCATATAGATATCCTATATGGAACTTGTCACTATTCCCTATCTTCTCTGCTTCCTCTTTTGTTTTAGCAGATGAATGAACCAATATTTCCATTTCAAAATTGCCATCATGTAAACCGACTGTAGTAAAATATTTACTCACAAATCCCTCTCCTTTTTGTCACTCTAATGAGTCTTCAAAAAATAATACCTGAAAAGGTCGAGCTAGTGACTGATGATTATGAGTGGGAGTAATGTTCTCCCGTTCTATACCCTTTTGAACTAAACCAGCTAATAGAAGCCCTTCTGTTCTTCAACAATCGGGCGCGATTGTTGAAGAACACTTAGATTTATAAAGACTTTATTGCTAAAGTATCCTTATTTAACAACTTTATTTTACCCCCATCCAAAACAAGACGGGGGTATGTGTGTTGAAAGTATTTAACTTAAACAACTTATTATAACCTTGACATTTCCTTATTGCGGGTGGTGACAGCTTCGCTGGTACTACCCCAATAAATGGAGGTAAATACATTGATGTTGAAAGGAAGAAAAAATGATAAGAGAAGCAACTCAAAATGATTTAATGGACATTTTAAATATCTATAATGATGCCATTCTCAATACGACTGCTGTATACGCATATAAACCCCAAACGCTTGAAAGTAGACAATTTTGGTATGAACAAAAGAAGGAGGAGGGGTATCCAATATTAGTATGCGAACAAGATCATAAAGTGGTTGGATTTGCGACATTTGGTCCTTTTAGAGCATGGCCAGCTTATAAATATTCAATTGAGCATTCTGTATATGTACATAAGGAGTACAGAAAAAAAGGAATTGGGACATCTTTACTGAAAGATATAATCGCAAATACGAAGGAGAGGGGGTACATGACTTTAATTGCTGGGATTGATGCCGCAAATGAAAAAAGCATTACCATGCATAAAAACTTTGGCTTTGTTCATTCAGGTACCATAAAAAAGGCGGGTTTTAAATTCAATAGATGGCTCGATTTAGCTTTTTATCAACTAGAACTTAAAGGGCCTAAAAATCCTGTAGAAGAATAAATTTCGTTGGTATTTATAAAGAATCATTACAGAAAGGCGGAAGTTGCGACTGAATGGAATCCTTCCTGCCAAAGTAAAAGTTCACGTTTCCGGTTATTTAAAATTAATGGGTTAAATTTATACCTCCTCAGCCTTCTTGCTCTGGAGGTTTTTGGCATACCTCCTAGCCAAATACAAAAAATAAAGTAAGCCTGGATGAATAAAAAGATAATAGAAATTCCATAACTTTTTCACAATAATATATGAATACATTCTCCCGAATCCAGGAGACCATACTACTAGTTGCAGAGAAATTCTACTTTGCTTCATTTTATTATTCGTTAAATATGTAAGGCACCTAACATTTTTTTTAGAGTATTCCAAGTATACTCCTAAGTATAAGTTATAAAAACATTTTAAGAGGAGGAATTAATCATGGCATTAGTGAAATTCAATATCGAATCCACATCTCAAAAGGTAACAACTGAGGTGAAGGCGGCAGGAGCTCATACATTTTTTGTAGACGAACCAAAAAACTTAGGTGGGAATGATAAGGGTGCAAATCCATTAAATACTCTGTTAGGCTCTCTTGCAGGCTGTGAAAACGCCATTGCCAATATGGTGGCAAAGGAAATGAAGTTTAATTTAAATGGAATCGACTTCAAAATTGAAGGAGCTTTAGATCCAAAAGGCTTAAGGGGTGATCCATCCGTAAAGCAATACTTCCAAACCCTTACGATTGAAGCACTTGTGGATACTGACGAGTCTGACGAAAGAATTCAAGAGCTTAAAGAAAAAACTGATTCAAGATGCCCAGTATTTAACATTTTAAAGGATACAAACTTTATTAAGATCCAATCTACTTGGAGAAGAAAATAATCTTACTGTTTGTCAAGGAGCCCTTTATGAACTAAGAGGTTTTTTCTTAAAATGAAGAATAAATAAGGTTTGGGTAATCTTGGGATATATACTATACTGGAGGTCTGTTTATGTCAGCACAATATGAATTAGCTACGTTTGCTGGTGGGTGTTTTTGGTGTATGGTTCAGCCATTTGATGAATTACCTGGTATTATAAAAGTAGTGTCAGGCTATACAGGTGGGCATAAAGAGAACCCAACTTATCATGAAGTGTGCTCTAATACAACGGGTCATTATGAGGCAGTTCAAATTACGTTCGACCCAACCGTTTTTCCGTATGAGAAGCTGTTAGAGCTTTTCTGGCAGCAAATTGATCCTACCGATGCTCATGGTCAGTTTGGTGATCGAGGAGAGTCCTACAAAACGGCCATTTTTTATCATACAGGGGAGCAAAAACGACTAGCCGAAGAATCTAAGCAGAAATTACAAGAAAGTAAAAGGTTTTCAAAACCAATCGTGACAGAAATTAAAGAGGCGTCTGTGTTTTATGCGGCAGAAGAATATCATCAGCACTATTATAAAAAGAATTCCTTTCATTATAATAATTATAAGGAAGGGTCAGGACGAGCAGGATTTATTCGCGAAAACTGGAAAAAGCATCAGGCTGAAAACATCAAGAAGCTTAATCCTATTCAGTATCGTGTTACACAAGAAAACGGAACAGAACCACCCTTTCAAAATGAATTCTGGGATCATAAAGATGAAGGGATTTATGTCGATATTGTCTCTGGCAAACCATTATTTAGCTCTCTTGATAAATTTGATTCTGGCTGTGGGTGGCCGAGCTTCACGAAGCCGATTAAGCACCAAGAAGTAATTGAAAAACTTGACACCTCCCATGGAATGAGACGGATAGAAGTAAGAAGCAACTCAGCAGATTCTCATTTAGGACACGTATTTGATGATGGTCCACGTGATAAAGGCGGGCTTCGATATTGTATCAACTCTGCGGCCCTTAAATTTATTCCAAAAGATAAACTACAGGAAGAGGGCTACGAGGAATATCTTGGTTTGTTTCAATAGAAATCTAAAGTCCTTGGGGCTTCTCCAAGGACTTTTTCATTATAAGGCCAATCTGTAAGCTAGGTAACAGTATGAACAATCATATTACTGTTAAATGAGAAGTGGAATACAATCGATGTCCAGGAAGGGAATATGTTGAGATATCGCACCGATGGAAAGTTTCTTTGGACACTTTCTTTAAAGATTAAGCAGAGTATAAATCATAAGATAAAATAGAACAGAAGAGGATCGAGTGATAGAGATATAACCAGCATTGTTATCAATGGTACCTAAACAAAATGACCCCGGAGCTATACCGGGTCCATTTGCCTGGTCGCAGGTGCTTATTAAATCAGATAGTATATCAGAATTTTCACTTGTCAATAATCATATTCAAACTTGAAGCGAAATTTTTAGAAATTTCCACAAACTTTAAAGCGCTTGGAGAAAGCTGAATACTGTGTTTGTGTGCAATACCGACGTGTCTAACATACGACTCATTAATTTTTTTTCGAATAAGGGTATTAGGTGCATGAATTAAAATTGAATTCGGTACGATTGAAATACCTAAATTCTCATTTACCATCGTCAAAATGACTTGGTCAACGGATAATTCATAAACGATATTGGGGTGTAATTTATTTTCAGATAACATGCGTGAAACATCTCGGTCAATGGTCCGCTTTGGCATTATCCATCGTTCATCTTTTAATTGTTCTAGATAAAGTTTATCCTCCTCTGCCAACCGATGATCTTTCGCCATTATGCAAACGAGTTCATCATCAAAAATGGAATCAAAAACAAGATTTTTTGAATGCGGCTTTACTAAAAAACCAATATCGATAATCCCATTATGCAGCCATTCCTCGATTTGATCGTAATCTCCCTCCATCAAACGAATGTGTAAGTTAGGATGATGTTCTGCAAAGTACGCTAATATTTTTGGTAGTAAAACGAAAGAAACACTTGGAAGAATACCAACAGATAATGAGCCTCCGATAAAATTTTTTAAACTCGCCACTACTGTTTCAAGCTGATGCTGCTGTTGTAAAATTTTTGAGATATGCTCATAAATAATTTTGCCTTCGCTCGTCAAAACGATATTGTTGCGATTACGGATAATAAGAGACAGCTCTAGTTCTGTTTCTAAATTGCTGATCGCATGACTAATAGAAGACTGTGTGAGATTCAACTTTAAGCCGGTTTCGGTAAAATTCCCTATATCAACTAGCGTATGAAATGCGACATATTGCGCTAAAGTAACCATCGTAAACTCCTTTTATGAATTTTTTTCATACTCATTCAGCAAAATATTCATTTGATTTATTTTAATGTTCCCTCCTATAATAAAAATAAATCCCGAGTAAATCAATATGAATTATTGGAGGTCCAAATACATGGCAGAGGAAAAGTTGATGATGAAGGCTTTATCCATGGATATTATTACAGCAAAAATGTTTACTGAATTACATCTGTCTATTACGGAAGAATACGGCGAACATGGTTGTGAGTTAGTTCAAATAGGATTAGAATCTTTTGGTTTAAAAGACGCTGAAGCAATGGCGAAAAAGGCGACAGCAGAAGGTGAAAATCATGCTTTCTTTGAATATTTACCAAAAGTTGTAGAAGGAGAAGAAAAATTTGCGGATTTAACGACATATGCACGTTTTTCAAAAATGTTTGCACAAATTGCAAAACAAGTTGTTGATGAATACGGTGAGAAAGGCGAGCAGGTAATAATGCGAGCAGTAGAACGCTTCGGTAATAAACGTGGTGAAGGTATTGCACAACGAGCACGTACAAACGGTTTAGAAAATACTGTAGAAAATTACCTAACTAACTACGATATGGGGCGCAGCGATTTATTTGAAATTGACACGGTTTATAAAAAGAATGAAGTAGAGCAAACATTTACACATTGCCCATTTGGCCAACAATGGGCAGACGATAATATGGGTAAATACGGTATTCTTTATTGCAAAGTAATCGATCCATCCATTGCAAAAGGATATAATAAAAATTTTGAAGTTATACATGATCAATATGTATTACGTGAGGGTCAATGCCATTTCCAATTTCAGCTGAAAGAGTGAGTGTAATGATTAATGCTAACCGACTACTAAAGCATCTTCAAGAATTAAGTCAAATTGGACGTAATGCACTAACAGGCGGCATTAATCGCTTTTCTTTTACACCTGAAGAACAACAGGCTATTGAGCTCGTAACATCATATATGGAAGAAGCCGGCATGACGATCACAGTTGATGCTGTTGGGAACGTTATTGGCACATATGGTGAAGGAAGCGAAACCGTTATGCTGGGCTCTCATATTGATACTGTGCCAGAGGGCGGAAAATATGACGGTGCTTTAGGTGTTCTTGCAGCGATTGAAGTCGTACAAACCATTCATGAACAACAACTATCACTTTCAAAGAAAATTGAAGTTGTAGCGTTTAAAGATGAAGAAGGAACACGCTTTGGCTTTGGGTTAATCGGCAGTCGTGCAATGGCTGGCCTTTTAACATATGAGCACCTACAGAAAACCGATGCATCAGGTATTTCTATTGGAGAAGCAATGAAGCAATCCCAAATCTCACCCGTTCTTTTAGAAAAAATAAAACGTAATGACATCCAAGCATATTTAGAAATGCATGTTGAGCAGGGAAGAGTACTAGAAAACGAAGAATTACCGGTAGGCATCGTTACAGGTATTGCAGCACCATTATGGCTGGAAGTGACTGTGACAGGCGTTAGTGAACATGCTGGTGCAACGCCAATGCCAATTCGTAAGGATGCTTTAGCTGCAGCTAGTGAAATGATTTTAGCAATTGAACAAATGCTCAATGACAGAACCGATTCTGTAACTACTGTCGGAAAACTAATTGTAGAACCAAATGGCGTAAATGTCATTCCGGGTAGAGTTACTTTTACAATTGATATTCGTGATATTGATGAACAAATAATAAGTACTTTGGAGAGTTCCATTTTAAGACAAATGCAAAAGATTGCTGAGCGCAGAAAAGTTACGCTGAAAACAAAGATGATGCAACGCGTAAAACCAACAAAAACAGATCCTATGCTTCAACAGCAGCTTGCAAATAGTATTGAGAAGCAGGGTGTAAGACCTTATTCATTAATAAGTGGTGCTGGGCATGATGCCATGAATATCGCAGCTGTGGCACCAATTGGAATGTTATTTGTTCGTTCAAAAGATGGTATTAGTCATAATCCGTTAGAGTTTAGTTCAGATGAGGATATTATGATTGCAACGAATATTTTTTATGACACAGTAGCAGGACTTACCAAGTAAATTTATATATATAGAAAAAAAGCTTTTGTTCATATATTAACTGTGCCCCGATTTACGGAAAGTTTAACCACTTAGTATTGTTTACTTTAATAAGACGGAGGAATAAAGTTATGCACACGGTTGTATATGTTGAAATTGCCTTATATTTAATTGCGATGATGGCAATTGGAATTTATTTTAGCAAGAAGGACTTATCACATAATGATTATTTTTTAGGTGGAAATAAGCTTCCTGGTTGGGCACTTGCATTCTCTGAGCGTGCTACCGGGGAATCAGCGTATATGTTTTTAGGGGCAATCGGTTTTATTTACGCAGCGGGTTTATCAGGTATTTGGATTTTATCCGGAATGTTTTTAGGAGTTATGGTTTCCTGGTTATTCTTATCGAAACGCTTTATGACCGAACAACAAAAATATAAGGTAAATAGTTTAACAGACTATATTGCTGTCAAATTCCCTAAACATGCAGATATGATTCGCTGGTTAGCTTCGTCTGTTTTGGTTTTATTCTTCGTTTGTTATTTAGCTGCTCAATTTTCAGGTATAGGGAAAACTATTTATTCATTCTCTGGTTTTAATATAACATGGGGAACGATTGTAATCGCCGTAATCATTATTGCTTATTCTTGTATGGGTGGCTTTATGTCTGTCGTTTGGACAGATACGATTCAAAGCTTTTTAATGCTTGCTTCATTCATTATCGTGCCTATTGCAGCTTTCATGGAAATAAAAAATCAAGGATTAAGTATTTCAACTGAGCTTGCGAATATGGGAAATGGTGCAGATAGCTGGGTTGGAGGCTTAAATGGGATTGCCTTAGGGGCCATGCTATTTACAAACCTTTCATGGTTCTTTGGCTGGTTAGGTGGTCAGCCTCAATTAAGCTCTCGTTTTATGGCCATCGCAACGGAAAAAGAGCGTATTACAGGCCGCAATATGGCAATTATTTGGACGCTGATTGTCTATATTGGGGCCTTTTTATCGGCGATTTTCGCTACGACTTTATACAAACAAGCCACGATTGATGATCCAGAGGTGATTTTACCTCATATGGTATTCGATATCTTACCGCCATGGGTTGCAGGAATTATCGTTGCAGGAATTTTAGCAGCAATTATGTCTACTGCGTCATCACAACTACTAGTAATTACAACTTCTATTAGTGAAGATATTATTCACAAAACATTACGTTGGAATATCTCAAGCAGAAAATTGGTTCACCTATCACGTCTTATAGCGGTTATTAGTGGTATTGTGGGCATTATTATTTCACTAAAATCTGGCTCTGTTATTTATAGTCTTGTATCCTTTGCATGGGCAGGTATAGGGAATACATTTTCTGTTATTATCTTATTAATTTTTTTCTGGAAGCGTATTTCAGGTATGGGTGTAATTGCAACGATTATTGTCGGTTTTGTCAGTGCTATAGTTTGGCCGCTTTCATCGCTGGAATCAATTTTATCAGCAAAAGCTGCCACGTTCTTTATTTGCTTAATCGCTGGGATTGTATTCTCTTTAATTTATCCTGATACAGTAAAAGAGACACAGTCTAAATTAGTAAAATCTTAATATGGACCATTATTTTCTTATACAAAAAGGGGCTTGTTTAGAAAGTGTGGATTTGAAGTTTATCAAGACCGGTTCTGGTGAAAATACCACGACAAAAAAAGTTGTAGGTCCATTTTCAAATAACTCTTAGTTGGTTATCCTGAACAGTCTATGTAGGAATTCCACTTTATTTTGGACAGACTCTCGATAAAGTATAGAAAGCATATTTATCACCTTAAGATTTTCTTACTACAAGTTAAATCCAAAAACACTGTATACAAACTCAATTTTGTTGAGTTTGTATACAATCTGAACATTTCTTCTCTGGAGGAAATGTTTTTTATATTTGACAAAATAAAAATCCAAAAATATTAAGATGAGATCTGTAAATGTAACCATCTAACAAACTTTATACTCATTTATGTAAGAGCAAAGTGTGATAACGGGATCACATTTTTTTAGGATGAGGAGAATACTTATGAATGAACATCTTACGTTAAATGAACATTACAAAGGGGTGTAGAGCAATTTAAGAAACAGGTACCACAAAAGATATTAGACAATCTAGCAAAGTCAGTAACAGATTTAATCGACAAGGAAACGTTGGGTGGATTAGCTGTAGGATTAAAGGCTCATAATTTTACATTGAAAAATTAAATAAGAAAAAAAGTAACTCTAACAGAGTAGTAGCTGATTTTTTTGCTACATGGTGTGGGCCTTGTAAGATGATCGTACAAGTATTAGAAGAACTTGATCAGGATATGGGTAATGAAGATAAGGTTGTGAAAATTAATGTCAACCAAGACCAAGAAACGGCTAATAATTTTGCTGTATTGAACATCCCGGCTCTATTAGTGATGAAAGATGGCGAAGTAGTAGATACACTTGTTGGTTATAGACCAAAGGAAGCACAGGAAGAAGTTCTCAATAAACACATCTAAACAGCAATATCATCCGAAAGTAGAGATTTCGATCTTTTTGTGTAAGGTACATGACATTTTTCTTTTTCGGTTTCCTATATACTCGAGTTGCAAGGATGATTCGATTCATGATTAAGAAGAAAAGGAGAGGAAATATTATGAAGAACATGATGAATGTAACAGAGAATATTCGAGCAGTTGTAAAAGAAGCTCAAATAGAATTATTCTTTAGAGATGAAAAGATAGGAACGATCTCCATTTCTCCTGATGAGCAAAGAAAATTAGAGCTTCATCAAGATTATGTGATGGAAAATGGGAAAATATTTAAATATATGGAGCATTTACAAGGAGGTCACCCTAAAGCATATGTCGAAGGCTGTGACCTTGGTTGGTGTTAAAATTTCTTTAAGGGGGCAGATACAATGAATGTAAAATTTTCGGATAGAGCAGTTGAGAGATTAAACCAGGAGCCTGCCATTGCTTATCAATTGAACCCTAGTCTGGGGGGCTGTTCCATTGGAGCTGATTGGGTGACATTTGTCGGGATGAAGGAGCTAGGTTCAGAGATGGAACAACAACTCCTTTCTACAAACTTTAAGCCAGTTTTATTGGGACATAAATCAGATCATTTATTTGATGAAGACTTAGTATTGGATTTTAATCCAAGTAAGTCCACGTTTATCTTAAAAAGTAACAGTCAAATCTATACGGCGTATATGAAATTAGAATATCGAAATTAAGAATGATACAAATCAAGTAACTGCCCTGTAAGATTACCTTGATTTGTATTTTTTTAGGAGTGATTTAATTGGATACAGTGACGTTTGGTATGGGCTGTTTCTGGGGACCTGAGTCACGTTTTGGCTATCACCCTGGAGTCATCAGAACAAGAGTTGGGTATGCGGGAGGTAAAGAAGGTCAGCCTACCTCCAAAAACACGTTAGATTATACAGAAGCTTTACACATCCAATATGATTCAAATCTACTGAGTTTAGATCAGATCTTGACTCAATTTTTTGAGCAGCATAATACAACGAGAGCTCCTCGTTCGATTAAGTATCGTTCTGTCCTGTTTTATCAAAGTGAGGAACAAAAGGAAAAGATGCTTCAAAAAGTAGAGCACATCAAGCAGTTTCATGGTCGCTGCTATACCTCTGTTGAGCCTCTTGACGCCTTTTATCAGGCTGAAATCCGTCATCAAAAGTATTATCTTCAAAGATGGAAGCCTGTTTATGAAACGTGGCAGCAGCTTGAGGGAAAGGAATACCTAGTTGATTCAACCCTAGCAGCCAGGTTAAATGGCATTTCAAAAGACTGTGGGTCACTTCAAGAGCTAATGCTGGAATTTTCGGATTCAGGCTACCATACTCTTTGGTCAGTGATCGAAGAAGTATTAAAGGAGACGAAAAATCCGGCACGTGAAGCGTGTGATAAAGTATGTAAGAGTAAATGAAAAGCGGCCTAAACTAGGAACTAGGGCTGCTATAGTTTTATAGACTTCTTAAAGCACGTAAAATATCATTTGGCTCAAGGCGATACATGAAGTTTGGATTTAAAAGCGGTTTCTCCAGTTTCATCTATCATAAACGTAGCCAGTATTGGTAAGATCCAGTTTACTTTCCCATTGAAGGATTCTAAATCTAAGTCGATCTTTTCATAATCATCTTTTAAATAATCAGGAACATCGAAAAGCACATTATACTTCACTGAAACGATTCCTCTCGGATCCTTAACACTTGAAAATCTAATTCGTTTTTCTCTTGCATGGATAGTGTATAGTCCGGTGTTTTGGACCGATTGCGAAAAGCTTTGCGCCTAGTTCCTGTATTCGGGTAGGATCCCTTGTTAGTCTTTTAATTGACGATTACAGAAAGGTACCGATCCGCGGTAAAACGTTAGCACTACCGGACCTTTTTCCAGCTCTTCATATAAATTAATGTCCTTGCCAAGGTGATTTTTTAATGGGTAGTCCTTTGCTTTCTCGCCTTCTGCGATCCAAGTGACTAACCCTGATTCCTTTGCCTCTTTTATGGTACGCGTTCAAATGTCTGCATCGCCTCAAATGGGCTAAGCTGCTTTGATTTGCTAGAGGTAACACCTAATTCAGAATTTAAACTCATGTATGATTCTCCTCTCATATTGGATAATTTTATTATGTCTCCTACTCTTGAAAAAAATATAAGCCCCCTTACATTTACTTTTAAGCTTACGGTGTAAAATAATGAATAGTAATATGAAGTCAATTTGTATCCAGTTGACAAGACAACTAATGAAGAAAAGGAAGAGTGAGTAGGATATGACTTTATATATTTTGCCAAGCTGTTGTAAATGTGAGGAAGTGATAAAGCTATTTGACAAGCTAGGAATAGATGTGACAGTGATTAATATTTTTGATAACCTAGATATAGGGAGGTCACTAACTTTAGATAAAGGTCTACCACTGCTAGAGCTGAATGACGAATGGTTAGATTATGAGATGATTATGAAACGATATAAAAGTGAGGGTTAGACATGGATAAATTAATGCTTCTTTCGCAAATTAATATATTTGATGAGCTTCCAAAAGAAGAATTAAAAAAATTAGATCAAGTAACATTAACGGCTCCTATTAAAAAGGGGACGATCATTCTAAGTCCAACTCAACAGCTAAGGTCGCTATTTTTCTTGAAAAAAGGGCAGGTTCGTCTATATAAAGTATCTTCTAATGGAAAGGAATTCACGGTTGATCTTTTAAGTGAGGGAAATGTGTTTGGAGAAACATCAAGCTTTTCATTAACAGAGTCTGAAATTTATGCAGAAACGATGGTCGATTCGTTTGTGTGCACATTAACAAAGGATCAATTTGAGGATTTTATACGTCAAAACCCAGCCATTGCCATCAATCTCATTACCATTTTGACTTCAAAGCTTAAAGAAATGTATCAAATTACCGAAAGTATTGCTTATAAAGATGTAAAGTATCGAATTGTTCTTCTTCTCATGCAGTTAAGTAACCGCTTTGGTGTGAGAAGTGGGGAGTGGCAAACTATCGAGGTGAAAATTACTCAACATGATATTGCCAGTATGATCGGCTCTTCTAGAGAAACGGTCAATTTATTTTTAGGCGAATTAGAGAAGGAAGAAGTGATTATGAAGAAGCCTTTAAAAATTAATACAGCCTTGGCTAAGGAATTATATGAGGTGGATGAGGGCTAATTGTCTTCATTGTATATCACTAAACGCAGAGGGAGTACCTCTGCGTTTTCTTATGTGCGCCCGGCATGGGTGCAGTCTATAGGTTGCAAGTCCCGAGCCATGAAGGCAGTAGTAGTGGAGGCATGTTACATAACATTTGATATTAAAACAAGCCTTGCAATTAATATTAAAGGGTTTAGTTCAACTAATTTCGAAGAATTTACTGTATCTGATAAAAATTTTGGGTATAATGGAGATACAGCAAGTCGGTAAAGGGCAGCGGCCATTCCCTTGTAGAAAGGGGGTGACGCTGGTGATTACAATAGCAGACGCACTAGGGTTAATGATAGCATTCGCTTCCCTCATCGTTGCAGTAATCGCGGTTACGAAAGGAAAAGAGTAACCCCCTCTTACCCCCGACCAAGGCGTTAAGAAAGTGGTTACTCTTTTTTTTGAGCTAACAGTCAACTTTTACCGCTAAAAGTCGCTGCTCTTTATGCAGTTTGCTGTGCTGAAAGGTCTCTGGTTCCCGCCAGTGGCCTTTTTTTATTTTGTCATATTATATCTCTATTATACCCACAGTTTTTAAATTAAACAATGATTTGAACAATATTATCTGAGATTTCCGAAGCAGATGCGCCGAATTTTTCTTTCATACATAACATCCCTTACCTTAATTCGATTTATGGGGACCGATGACCAATCTCAAAGTACATTTCCTTTTTTTAAAACTGCTTATTTAGACTAGTATCCGGGAGTTTTTACAAATTATTCAAAGGGGCAAGAATCTCGCTAGGAATTTTTCGAACCCACATCCAAAAGTGTTGTAGAAAATTTTCATTCTTACTTTCGGAAGGTAACACGAAAGGGTGCTTTTGTTCAATGATTGAAAATTTTGCGAAAAAATAGTGTTTTGCCAAGGAAAAGAATGTCTGCTTGTGGCAAACGAGAAGTTGCATTTTACTTTGTCAGCGTTCACATGCCAAACAGTATGAAAACCTGACATAATTGACAGGCTAAATCTTCTAATGAAATAAAAAAGAATTATGTTCGGTATAATACAAATTAACGCATTCATAAACCTTGCTGAAAAAGTGCCCAAACCCTTGTTATATATGGGGTTTTGGACTTTTTTTAATTAAATCATATTTAACTTTAAGAAGGATTGATCCTTATTTAAAGGAATTTGTCTATTCAGTTTTGGAATCTTACCTATAGTATCACTAAAAAACCTTTTTTGCAGAAAGAAGATAATTATGGAAGATGCAAAGGAACTATGCTAACGGGTAAATGCAGCGGCTTGCAGGCAGCTTTTTCTTTCATATTAAACTGAGGGAGTTGAATAAATTAAATGGTATAAAAGATACACAAGTTATTCGAAAAAAGTTTAAATAAGAAGTATTAGGCAAATCATAAGTAGAAGGAGGATTTGAAATGAAATTTACTATTCGTATTTTCTTCAGGGAAAACTTTAATAATTCAATATTTGAAAGAGAGCTAAAAAAATCCTTAGAGGAAATTAGTGTATCTGTTACAAGTATTAATTTTAATCAATTTGAAGAAAAATACATACATAATAGAAGGAATATTATTGAGATAAATGTTGAAGTTAAAGGGGAATATATCGATTACAGAACCATTTTTGGTTGTGTATTTTTAGTAATAGATGACCTTTCTTTAAATTTATCTGGAATAGATATAAATGAATAATAGGCTTACCTAAGTGTTTTGTATTTCTAAATTTCACCTAATAAAAATTGTTTATTAAAGGAGGGAATTATGAAAGAATTTATCATTTCATATATAGAAAATAAAATTGGTGGTCATAAAAAGGACATCCTCGTTGTGGGCGAAGACTTTCAATCATGCTATGAAGAGCATATTCAAAAATATCCATCCATGGTAGGTATTGTTCAGCAATTTAATGAAGAGCACGAAACCATGAATTTTCTCCGCCCTAACAAAATTCAATTAGAAAAAGTAACTGACGAAATCTTCGAGGAAGAAGAGAAAAAAAGAGAATTTTATGATGGATGATATATATCCATATTTCAGACCGAAGTGTTGACCATTTTATCAATGTTGCAAGCTATGGTCAACCACCACTATTCCTATGGTGAAAGTGTAATATTGAATATTAAAGATACATAAAAAGAAATTAATAAAGGAGAAAGAGCTAGCTTTAAAGTTTAGCTCTTTCTCCTTTATTGGTCCGTAAAGTCAGTGTAAGTAAATGCTTTAACAGAAAAGTGGAGATCTTATGGCTTCACGCAAGCCATTGGTTAATAAGAATTATTGGATATATTTCCTTCCCAACAATTTAAACTCCTTTTGTTTCCATGCCATTTATGGAGTAACTTACACGAATAGTTGCGCTTAATGAATGGGCCACTGTACAATATTTATCTACTGAAAGCTGGATGGCACGAACAACTTTCTCTTCAGGAAGGTCACCTTCTAATGAATAGTGAATGTGGATATCTGTGAATTTTTTTGGGTGATCGTCTGCCCTCTGACCTTCCACATCCATGTAAAATTTAGTAGGCTCCAATCGCATTTTTGCTAAAATAGAGATAATATCAATACCTGTACAGCCTGCTACTGCATTAAGTAGTAATTCAGTGGGTCTTGACCCACTATTTGATCCCCCTATTTCTTCGCCAGCATCCATTTTTATTTCATGACCGGATGGTGTTATACTCGAAAACGCCATTTTATTATTCCAATTTAGTTTGATCTTCATTGTTTTAAACCTCCTCGTTCTTCTTAAACATATACGTAGTTAGTATAACCGCTCTTAATAATATTTCCAGTTAGATATATTTTAAAATGTTTGGTCCATAAAAAAACACCTTCCTAACTTTAGTATGATGATTTGGAAAAATTATTTGTGTTTTACGAAGATGATCGTCCGTTTTATATTGAATTTTGAATAGGCTTAAATATAAATACTAATATATGCTCTCTAGCTATTCCTCAATTTGTCGCTTTTCTTTAGCAATGAAAATGCCCTTACTTATGTAAAAGATGCGTATAGGAATGTTTTTTCGTTGGCGTACAATACTCAATAAATTAAGTCCGGTGGTTCCTTAACAAGAAACTTTGCTTTCTTCATGTCGAAATTTGATTGGTGTATCTTATTGTGCAGTCTGTGATGGGGCCTTTGTTAGAGGCAAGGACCTTGTAGTAGTGGGGGGAGGAGACTCCGCTGTAGAAGAGGGTGTATACTTATCGCTTCGCAAATAAGGTGACAATAGTTCATCGCCGTGATGAATTCAGAGCTCAGAAAATTCTACAGCAACGTGCGTTTGGTAATGAAAAAATTGAAGTTATGTTTAATACAGCCGTTAAAACCATTAATGAGCAAAATTGAAAAGTAGTATCGACGGAAAATAGCGCTGAAAAAGAGTTTACTATAGATGGTGTATTTATCTATGTCGGAATGGTTCCACTAACAGTACCATTTAGGAAACTTGGAATCATGAATTCAATGGGCTACATTGAGATAAATGATCGAATGGAAACAAAAGTGGAAGGCATCTTTGCTTCAGGAGATGTTCTTGAAAAAACATTACCTCAAATTGTAACCGCAACTGGTGATGGTAACATTGCCGCACAAAGTGGCCAGCAATACGCAGAAGAGCTATTGGGAAATTTATAAGCTAAATGAGAAAGTGAGTATCTCTTCGAACAGAGGAGATTTTTTTTGTATTGAAAAAATTTTGCCAGCAATATTCATAAATATAATTACTAAATGTTAGCCACCTAACATTTTTAAATACAGAAATAAACTATACTGGTAAGTATAAGAAAAGACTATTACAGATTTTAAGGAGATGGATAAGAGATGGCAGTATTAAACGTGACCGATCAAACATTTACGGAAGAAACTAACAATGGAATAGTGTTAGCTGACTTTTTCGCCACTTGGTGTGGACCTTGTAAAATGATTGCACCCGTTCTTGAAGAGCTTGATCAAGACTTGGGGAACCAAGTTAAGATTATAAAAATTGATGTTGATCAAAACCAGGAAACAGCAAACAAATTTGGTATCATGAGTATTCCGACTCTACTAGTCATGAAAGATGGCAAGGTTGTAGAGACTTTGGTTGGTTTTAAGTCTAAGGAAGCACTTGAGGAATCATTAAATAAGCATATCTAACCCTAAAAAAGCATTGAGAACTAACCATCATTTCGGGGTAGTACCAGAGTTACTGACACCACCATCAAGTGCTGCTGTATAAAAATACATCCCCCATAAATTAATTCAAGACATGAGTTTATTAAACGAGCTCAGGATCTAGGGTTCCCTAGAGCAGGTGATTTATAACTTAAATAAAAAATGCGACAGTAATCGCAGAGGAGGAAACCTTCATGTTCAAGTTATTTGAAGCTTTCGGTCAAAAAATTGAGATCATCGGAACAAAGAGTTTGTTTATTGCACTGGCCATCGTTTATTTTTGGATTGGCGCGATGAAATTCACGGCCTACGAAGCAAATGGGATAGTCCCATTTGTAAGCAACAGCCCAGCACTTGGATGGCTTTACAACTATTTTTCAGTTCGTACGTTTTCTTCTCTATTGGGAATATTAGAATTATTAGTCGGCCTACTCATTCTTAGCCGCTTTGTGTCTGCAAAGCTGTCAGCTGTTGGAGCGTTTCTTTCCTGCATTCTATTTCTGACGACACTGAGTTTCATGCTCTCTACGCCGGGTGTCATTGAGCCAAGCCTCGGTTTCCCCGCCCTTTCTGCGGCCCCAGGTCAATTTCTGTTGAAAGATCTCGTCTTACTGGGCGCCTCTGTGTTTGCCTTGGGCGAGTCACTGAAGGCAACTAGAAGTGGAACGTTTCATGAAAACCTGGAGAAGCGCTATCCGGATGCGGGAAAATAGTCAGGATCAGGTCATTTAATGGTTCCGAATGTATATGATTTGTATCGATTTAATAAAGATCTGCATTTTTTTACTCAATTTAGAAAAAGGAAGAGGGGGCTAGCAAAAGCGAAAGCCTATGGAGTTGAAGCCGTGCCAACAGTTGCAATCAATTGGAAATTAGTGAGCACAAGCGGTATCAATACTGATGTGTTAAAAGCTTCTGGATTATGTCTGTGTTAAAAATGAATTCACAAGGGTGAAGACTTCACAAATAGTAATTTCCTTCTCCTTCGGAAAGGCAATTCCTTTTTATAGAACAAAATTCAGAAGGTCGTAAAGGAATTATGGTTGTGAGTTTCCACCAAATTATGATTGGATAGTACAATAATTTTTCATTTATCCACTTCATGTCCTTGCAGTTACTAGATTTAATTTCTTGATAATAAAAATCAATACTTTGTGAAAAGGCTAATATATCCTTAGAAGGAGGTAAAGTACGATTAGCCTTTTTTCTTATGACTTTTTTCTTTAAATTAAGGAGTGGTTTTATGTAGACTTCTCCGGCTTCAATATCAGCGTAATCTAAGAAATTTAAGATGACATAAATTGTATACTGTTTATCCTTATTTGAAATAGTTTGTGTTGATGTAAACCACAATACAAATTCATCATCTTTCTCTTGGTCAAATCCATCGGTATACTCTAAAAATTTTAGCAATTTTAAATAATATCCGGCAACTGTAGTAATATGGTATTTCGGAATCAAGTCAGCTACCCAGCATTTTACAATTACTTGAAAGTTATTTGGAATGTGATTAACTGATTCATATGCTTTTAGTTCTTTAAATTTCAATTTTCTCTTTAAGCCAGTATTTAAATTGTTTATGTGAAATATCCATTCATCATCATCAAAATCGCCACTATAATGCAAGGGTTCATTTTTTAGTATATTTACTGCCTCATTAATACTCTCAGTGGTTAAAAATGACGTATCAGAAAGTGATTCAATTTCCTCAACTATTGTTGAATGAAGGCTAGTTTGTTCTATATTCATCCGTCTATACCTCACTTTTATTCATGTTATATGTCTTGTATTTATTTAATTCTGCAACGGAAATTTGCTTCATTTTTTCCTTGAGAGCTTGACTCCCACCTTCTACAAATTGATAAATGACCTCTTTACCGAATTTTTCAGTAGCTCTTATCCACTGATCCATTTCGATGGAAAAGATATTAGCTATTTTTGTCTTTTCGGTTTTGCATTCTTCTTTTTCTAGACTTGTAAGTTGTTGGACCCTATTAGTCAAACTTTCAGCAAGGGAAGAAAGAGAGTAAAAGTTAGAGACCGACATTGGGCAATTTCTGCATGCAATATTATGTTTAATGCAATTTTCTATACCTATAAGGCACTGCACATGGTCTTCTTTACTAGGTAACAATTGTGCATCCAGCTTAAACATATAATCAGTTGCTTCCTCAAATCCCATACTTAAAATCATATTTGAAACCTTGTTCTTTTCAGCCTGTAAAGTATTTAAAAAGCCAGCAGTGCTTTCAATATTGTAGATATCCCCAAACATTTGTTTAACCGTTACGATCTCTTCGGTTCTTTTTTCACGATCATCTTTATTTCCAAATAGTATCTCAGCAAACAGATCAGGGATGTATCCGAAGTGTTCTCTGATAAACAATTGGTGTGTTAAATTATTTAACTCTTCTTCAGGGATAAAAATATAAATATTAGTAGTTTCAAAGTCAAAGTGTGCACGTAGACGCTGGGCTACTTCTAATGCAGCCTGTGAATGTCCCTTTTTTACAAGCAAGTAATATGTAAAGGATAATAAAGAACGATTCATTTTCCTGTTTTCAAATACGATTTCGGCATTAAAGCCTTTGAAAAAAGTAGACTTACACCTTGATGTAAACTCGTTTCTTATTGTATAAAAATTTATCAGGTACTCATAATTCGGTGTAGTGGCAGCCCTGCGTAATTCACAAATAACTGCTGCAGTTGCTAAAGATAGGGTTACATCTTTTGAACAAAAAAAATGGTTAGTAGCATTCGTTTTAGTTGTTCTTAAATCTTTTCGCATTACTTGATGAATGATACGGCGGGCATCTTCGTAGCTTAAATCGTTTTGTTCTAACCAATCCAAATTAATATTTGAAACAGAAAGATCGTTTAGGTCAATTTTGGGAAACCTTATAACATCCTTATGTCGCCAAGCGTTGTTAAGATGTATAAGCACATAGAGCCAAGAAGAGTCATAGTTGAAAGTCCTTTGTCTTTTTATTTTGCCAGAACCATTTTTAGTAAGAACTGTTTGGTTCATTTGTTTTTTAACATCTTCAATAGCCTTCCTTTTGTGTAAAGGTAAATTAGTGGCAAAACTAAATAATGATTTATAATCTTCGTAATCATAAATGGATTTATCTTTGGGGATAACTTCCTTTTCATACGGATTTATGATACGTTCCAATTTAAACAGTTTCTTTTTATTTTTTTCAATAAGTTTGTTATAAATTGAATTAATGAAACTATAAAATATTTTCTGATACAAAAACGGAATATTTTCATTAAACAATGTAAGATTTATATGATTTGAGGTCATTTCGTATATCTCTTTTTCCGCAAGAAAGTCAATTATTATTCCTGTACACTTGGCATATCTAAATATTGTGTAATGTTTAGTCTCGATGCTTTCACTATTATTTCGTAAAACACGATGTACAAATTTCTTCCATTCTAAACAGGTAAATAAATCACTATTATGAAAATTAATCTCCAAACTTCTAAGCACGTATTCGTACGCATCTATATTGTCTGATATTGTTGTGACAGCTTCTTTGAGTTCATTTTCTTGAACAATTTCATTAACAATTGATTTTGGGTAGATGTATTCTATTCTTTTTTGTGGATAAATACCTCGAAAAACAGTCGGAACCTTCTTCCTAGCATCGATTATTTTTGAATGTGAACTATGATATTGAAGTCCCAATAGTTCTTGTACCTCATCTGAAATATAGTATTCAGCTTTAAGTTTCTGCTGCTGAGCCCTTAACTGATCTATGGGTTCTTTTAGGCAATGACGAATACCTCCTAAAATAGTGTCGGTTATGTTTTCTTCCTTTCTTAGAATATTCCACTGTCCTTTAGTTAAATTCAAAAGTTTCCTTGCTTCACCACATGAATAATATCGTTCAGTGTTGTAAACTTTTCCTCTAATGAGTGTTCCTGTATCCATGGTACTATCAGGCAAAACGTTTAGATTATATTCTTCAATCAAAGATTCTACTATTTGTCTTGGGTGGAAAATATGATGTTGAGATATGTAAATGTTTTTTACATTGTTGTTTTTAAGTATTTTCCAAAGAACCACATTTCCGGAATTTAGCTTTTCAAGTGCTTCTTCACGACTAATATAATCTATCAGGAATTGATTAACCGACTCTTTTGTGATGTATGATTCATTTGCAAATGTTATGGATTTTAAAATCCCAAGATTCATTAAGTTAAATATATTATTTTTATACGTTTCCAATTTAAATTCACCTTTGAATCGATATTTATGACTGATTAGTTTTCGGGCTGCTTGTCCAATGGTGAAACTTTGCTCAAAGACCCTTTTTTCTTCTTGTACATATTTTTCAAGTGAGCTCAAAACAACTTTGTCCTTTCCGTCTGAATCGGTAATGACTTCTATAAGACCTTCTCTTTTTAACCTCTTCAACTTATTAGGTGAGGTTTTGACGTGTGCATACGTAGGGTTATTATATATTCGAGTAAAACTAACGAGTTTTTCGGACACCTGTAGCCACCCCATTTAACCATTTATTTTTGTAGATCGTTTGATCGATGGATCCAAAATCCTCTATTGGAGCATTATGCAATTCATTTTGAAGCCCATCGATATAATGTATTGTTGTTTTTCCATCAACGTAATCTAAAGCAGATTCAATGTTAGTATCACCTCTTGCAATAGCAATCTGTAAAATGCTTAAATCCATATCCAATAGGAAACTCGTAAAAATACCTCTACCAATATGCGTGGACCAGTAAGAATCTTTTAAAAACATATAGTCATCCTCTCTGCCGGCAGATTTAGCTAATTTGGATAAAAAGGACCTTTTTACTTTCTTAAATCTTTTTTCATAGACCCTTCCAGACATAGCCATACCATTTTTGTCGTAAAATACGACCATTGGATTCTTTAAAAAGCCAGTTTTTAATTTTATATCTAAATCTTTCATGTGGGCTTCATAGTAATCCCATAGTAAATCGCTATCTAATATCATTTGTTTAGCTAAATGTGTTTCTAAGTAATTCAACCGTTTAGGGTTCTCAGCGCTGGTATCTTTTAGATGAGAAAAGAGAATGGAACGATTATCTCTAATTTGTACTGAAAGTGATTTTCTGAATTTAACATCTAAGTCAGCACGTGTGATATTTACCACTTCTCCACGTCTAAGTCCTCCAAAGAATTGTAAGCACAGCGCAAAAGCTATTTCCGGAGCCACATCTTTGGCTTCTTCTAAAAATTCGATAACCAGTTTATTTCTATTAGGCCCGAAGTCTTTGAGTTTCATAAATTTATTGTTATTATGAGTTCTAGATGGATATTTTGTCCCTAAAGATGATGATTGAAAGGGGGAGTATTTCAGCCAATTTCCTTTCTGGTCTTGATAATAGTTAAAATCAATATCTTCGTTTAACAATGATTGTTCTTTTAAAAATAAATAAAATTCCTTTATGTAGTTTTCATAATAAAAAACGGTACTTCTCTTTAAGCCTGTATTAGTTAAATAGGTTATATATCGGCTACCATGTATTAATTTTAATCCACCTATTCCTTCGTGAACTAACTGAATAAAGTCTTCATCCTCTGCACTAATGCGGTCTATTATATAATTTAAGAAACGGCATAAAACATGAGCAGGAGCTTTTACTGTGTTTATACTTACGCCTTGATACTCATATCTACTACGAATAAAGTCTGTAATGGGGTGAGGAATAGTTACGTTGTTAATCTTGTTATATAACCCAATATTAACAACCCTTTTTTTCACAACTTTATTATCGATAAATTCTTCTATCTCATTTTCTTTGACGACAAATTTAAATTTAATCAGATTTTCCATGTAATATACATCCTTTTTGATTTGGTATTATATATAAGATGTTCTTTTCTGGTTTTAAAAGCATAACCCAAAGGGAGACTAGTCGGGCGCAGGGTGTTTGTGTGTCTTGCCCCTCCCCGGGGCAAGACACACAAACACCCAAAATCCCTACATCTGATTGTCTATCTATATTAAGCCATAATTATTTTAAATGGGCAAAATTAAGTGTGAACCCCCTTTATTTTACTGTATTCTTATCATATAAATGGATAATAACCCAAAATCGTACCTATAATGCAGCTAAGTTTCTTAATGAAGCAGCAGACAAAAAGATGATGAAATCTGTAGAGGGAATTGGAACTGTAGCCACAAGGGCAGCTATTATTGAAAAATTAGTTGAACGTGGTTTCATTGAAAAGAAGAAAAATCAAATTATCTCAACCCCCCTTGGCCGAGAATTAATTGAAATGATGCCTGAAGACTTTTCCTTATATAGTGTTAAATTGACGGCCTTTTTTGAAACGATGTTGTCCCAAGTTGAACATGGAGAATTAAAGGAAAAAACCTTTTATGAAGAGCTTGAAGGCTTAGTGAAGCGAACAGCTGAAGAAATTAGAGGGAATGTTAAAACCCTTTCTGTAGCAGCTAACCCGGGAAAAGAAACTATTGCGCTTTGTCCAAAATGTAAAAAAGAAATCCATGAAAATAGCAAAGCATATTCTTGTTCCGGATTTAAAGACGGTTGTAAAACAACTATTTGGAAAAATGCCTTAGAAAAACTAGGCAAAAAAAATGTAACAAAAACTGAAGCTAGCAAACTATTAGCTGGTAAAACAATCAAGGTTAATCTGAAATCGAAGCAAGGGAAGGCCTATAAAGCAGATGTAGTATTTAATTTAGAGAAAAATTGGATCGAATTTGCTAATAAATAAAGAGGAAGGAGTTAGTTATGAAAAAATCATTGAAGGAAATATTGGACGAGATTCAAATAGTAGAGCACAAAAATGAAGATGGAAATACCGTTGAATTTAGGGATGATGGAATAAGTAAAGTGATGTGGGCCATAGAAGATATTTTTGTTGCAATTAGAGATAATACTTTTGGCCAATTTGGGATCGGAAGTAATGGGGATTGTTGTACAAAAAGGGATTATGATAATAAAATTTCACCTATTATAAATTATTTAAAAAAGATCGAGAAGATAACAAGTGAAAATTAAGCCTTAATTCAATTTGCAAATAAGGAAGCCACATGATATTAGGTAGTGGCTTCCTTAGAAATACAAAAATATTATAAAAAGTATTGTTAAATGCACTGGATAAAACCAATAAAAGAAAAATTTATTTAAGTAAATCTTGAATTTGTTTGTCGGGAAGTATAAGCATAACAAAACTCCAAAAATAGCAAAGAATTGTATAATTTTTTCAGATTCCAAAATTATAAATAAAATAGTTAAAATTGATTGATAGATAACTAGTTTATTTTTTGAATCTGCATACAAATAAAAGATTACAGGCATAATCAGTCCATACCATGTGTATTCAAAGCTAAGTAGTTGCAGATATTTAGGTATTATAACGATGAATCCGATCAAAATTATCCAGTACCATTTTTTGTACTGAATACAACTGATTAATATTACTGATAAAGTTAACGTGAATAGAATATTTAAATTATATGTCTTTAAAAGAAACATATACGGTATTTGAGATATTGCAGCGAATATTAATAAGCGAGATATGTAATTCATTTTACTAGAGGTATGCACATATCCTTTGGCTATATGAAAAGCAAAAATAGGGAAGGCTATACGGCCCAATATTCTCATGAAAGTTGATTCCGGAAAAAATATAAGTCCTATATGATCGATGAGCATTGAGATTATCGCGATTAATTTTAGAATTTCATTATGTTGTTTCCCTGGGATTTTTTGTGGAGAAAACAAGCAAAATACCCCTCCTAATGGTCTGTAGTATAATATTAGATAGAAAGGATGAATAAAATTATGAAACGATTTGTTAAAAAAACAATTTTAGCAATGTTTGCGACTGTTTTCTTTTTGTTTGCCTATAATCATGTTAATACCGAAATGGCGAAAGACAATTTTATGCCGATGTTTTGGCTTTTTGTAGTATTGATTGTATTGATTATCTATAGATTCATACGAAGGATTTTCAGAACAAGCAAACGTTAATATGCCTCCTTATCAAAGTTCTAATGAGTTTTCGATTTTATATTCTCTTTGACGGACTTTAACAAGTTTTTCAAGGAAACTATCAATATCACGTTCGGATAATTTACCTATTGGACCCTTTAAGTCTTCAGGGTTTTCAATGTTATAACGACTGTGATATTCAAGACGTATAATAGTCTCTTTATTCATCCCAGCTTCCTGAATATCTTGTATGAGTACACCATTTCTTCTATAGCGTGGTTTATCTATTTTGGTAGTAGTTTGGCAAGCGAAAATAGTATCATCTGACGGATCTTTAAATATCACTACCGGGCGAAGCTTTCCTTTTCGTGGTTCAATGAACTCACCGTTGTTATCCCTAAATTCCACATGCATTATGTAACATTGGCCAGTTTCAAATTGAGATTTCTCACTCATCTTTGCCTCCGAAACCACCAAAATCCTCATCATTCTCAAACCATTCTTTTTGATGCTTATCCTTTGGATCAAGAATGAAAGTTCCGTTTTCTGATTTTAAAGTTTTAGGTTGAGCTTTCACCTTTTTATCCAATTTACGCAGCTTCTCATACATTTTTTCTCTATCCACTTTATTCCCCATTCGAAGACAACCCCTTTAAATTATTTATATAAAAATTATATAAAATGTTCAGTTTTTCATATTATTTCCCTTTTATTATTTTGAATCCTCCTGGGCTCAGGGATTAATCTTCATACCTAAAATTGTTAATTAGGTATCGAATAACATCAGCATCGGTGACTTTATCTTCTTTAGCAAAAGCATGATATGGTGTTAGACGGTTCCCTGTTTGACTTTCGAACACTATAATTTGCCGAATTTCTTCAAATCTTGCTTTTTCTGTAGTGTTCAATCTGCATTGCACCTTGGACGATCTATTTCTTTCACTCATAATACCCCACCCATTCAGGAAAATTTGTAGTACAAATTTTCAAGAAAAATGTATTACAAATTTATTCTTTTAAGTACTTGCGAATTTCTTCTTGAATAACCGGCACATCTTCTACATTTTTATATTCATCAAGGATATATTTAAGTTCCTGTTTTAACGCTGCTTTTTTAGGTGGATTCGATTGCAGCAAAGCTTCAAACTGGACCAAAGCGTCTCTGAAAATTTTAGCTCTTCCGCCTTTTTTAAACCCATATTCAGAAGAAATTTCATCTAACTTTTCAAATACCTCAATATCTGATTTAAAATTTATATCTTCTTGTTCTTGATTTCGCATCGATGTGAAATCATTGGAAGGAACATAGCCATCCATAATAAATGAGGAAAGCTCATATGTTAATTCTCCTTCTTTAATTAGCTGCGATAATCGATTTTTCGACCCGGCAGGAACTTTAAATCTCTGTCTGTATTGCTCGCTTTTTTGCATAGGTGTATCTCGATACTTTATAAGAAGTTTCTTCATTACGTCACGCATTATAGAAGATCGATTAAGGGTATAACCTTTTATTTGCGCTTGTTTAATTAAACGATCAATCTTATTTATTTCTTCTTCTGTCATCCAGTAAGGTTGAATAGCAGGATTGCTTACTACTTTTAGCAGCTCATCTAATGATTCCGGTAATTCATACTCTTTGAGTAAGTAGTTTTTAAGCATTTTTTTGCTCTTATTAACCGGAAGAGTTTTTTTAAAGTCTTCCAATACATCAGGATTAAAACTAAAGGAATATTGTTTCATCAAAAACACCTTTTCTTAGTTAATATAGAAATTTCCATCGGCAGGATCATAAATATTCTTTTTATCATGTCTATAATTTGCAACATTTAAGGCTACTTCCATTTGCTCTTGATTTAATTCAGTGAAGACTTCGTTAAACTGAAGATCAACCCCGTTATCATAAAGAGCAACGGCAACTTTCGCTAAAACCTTTTCGGCTGTCGTAAAGGTTTCATTCGCAAACATTTTTTCATAATCAAAACCATCAATCCAGTTGATATAAGGGGTCATTTTCTTTTTAAGTTCATCGTTACTGGCCATAATATAAGCAACCGAAAGTAACTCTCTGTCCCCTTTAAGATTCTCAGGAATTTGTTCTTTTATTTTCCAAAAACTTTTGTGTTGTTCCATATCTAAAAATTTCATCATCCTACCTCCATTAATGTATTTATTAATCTAATTATAACATTGATACATCATATAGACAAGTGGAAACATAAAAAAAGCTCCCGGGATTCCCAGGAGTTACAGTTAAACAATCAATCAAAAGAAAAATCTTTTCAGTTATAATTATTATAACATAAAATCCTATATATTAACCATGAACTACTCCTTCAGATTAAATTAAATAACATCCGCACCCACCCGAAGAAAGAAATCCACACGAAAACACTTATTAAAAATCCGTTCATCAGTCCTCTAAAAAAAATACTTCATCAGAATCAATTAAATCTGTTAGCTTTAATTTTCTTATGCTTTTTAACTTTTCATTGGAGTGATTTTCAAGAATATACTTTGCTGCTTCATCCGACTTGGCACGAACCACAACCCTTCTATTATTTTTTGTTACCAATAAAAAATTCTTCAACAATTCCAATATGCTCCTTTATCAAAAGATTTAAGACAAGATCCTCGAAAGAGGATCTCATCTAACAAAAACTATTAAAGGAAAATTTCTGAGCTTATTTGTTCACTTTATATTCTTCCTCACGTTCATAACCAACTAATATTAAATCTTCATTGTTAACTTCATACATGTTTAGCACCCCCTTATAAAGCTTCTTGCATTTTATCTAAAAGGCCCTTCACAGCCCTTTTTAGCTTGTCAGAAGATTCTTGGTCTTTTATATCACTTAAAGTAGCTAGGATCTCATCAAACCCCTTTACCAAGGAATCAAAGCAATACTTAAATTTAGCAACATTTTCTTCATTCATTTTTGTTGATGCTTGCTTACGTAAAGTCTCCAACTCTTTCTGAACTTCTTCAGGTATTTTTTCTACTACGGCCGGAACTTCAATTGGTTTTTCCTTCAGCTGACGTTCTAACTTATCAATCTTCATTTTGGACTCTTTCAAGGATGTTTCTGCGGATTGGAGGGAAGAAGTAAGTCGCTCTATTTCTTCCTCGTCTCCTGCATTTTCAGCAGCACTAAGCTGTTCCTTCAATTCGTTAATTTCATCCTCATGTTTGCCTGATTGTTCTTCTAATTCTTCAAACTTCTTTTGAAATCTTTCCTTTTCTTCTTTTTCACGTTTTGCATTTTCTTCACTAATTTTCAGCTGTTTTTCTAGCTCTTTCTTTTCCTTAATAGCTTGCTGTAATTCTCTAGTAGACATACTTTCAAGGTCATGTTGATTTATAAACTCTTCCCTTTCATCTGAAGGTATACTAAGAAGTGCAACAGCTTGCGTGTAATTTAATTTCGCAATCGCTTGCGATTCGTCGAACCCTCCTTTTAAAGCTAGTGTATCTTGTCCGTATTCCTCATATATTTTCATCAAATTATTAGCTGTTCGTTGGGAGTAATCAACTGAATCCTCTAACCAGTTTCCCCATTCACCATGGGGAACCAGTTGCTTAGCTTCAACAAGCCTTTTTCCTATTTCAATTGAACTCAACAAGAATATCTTTTGTGTTTGCTCTTTGATATTATTAATTTCTAAAGCTATCAGATTAGTATCTCTCGTGCTTAACTCATTCATATAGCCATTTTCCTTTCTCTTTGTTTCTTCGCTAATTTAGCCAGCTTGAACGCCTCAACAAACGCTCCTATTTCTTTAGTAGCAGCCTTATTGTCGTATCCTCTGCATTGAGTGATTCTATTTGTTTGTAAGTCGATCTCAACAGTATAAAAGGGTGTATCAGGCTCTTTTTTCTTACGAATGAACAAGATAGCAATTTGTCCTTCAGCATACCTATTAGCATATCCACCTACACAATGAGCTAATTTTTTCCCTTCCTCAAATAGCTCTTCAGTAGAAACAGCCGGGCTAATGAAAAGGTCTTTATTTTCAAAATGATACTGTTTCAATCTCGGTTGAAGCTTTTCAATTTTTTGATTAACAATTTCATCTTTTTTTAATTTAATTGAACGTGAAGTTTTCCGGTGCGCTTTATATAGACTATTTGGAAGCAATGCTTTTTCTTGGGTTATATCAATCCCTAACTCTTCACATTCATTTAAATAATCTGTCCATGATGTAATGACATTTAGAATAGATCGATTTCGCTTAGGTTCTTTCTTCATCTGATTTTCCGCATATCGTATAATACGCTCATTCGATAAATGCTTTTGTAAACGTGCGAAGCGATCCATGTAATAGCTTCCTGTAACTAAAGAATCGCAAGATTCAGCTGTTTGCCATGAAATTTTCACGTTCCTTCTTTTGAACCATTTGTAGGTGCTTAGAAGAGCTGGGGTCATTTCAATTTGAGAAGCTTTCCAGTCCTTAATTTCTTTCTTGGTTAAACCAAGAATCTTTTCCATTGTTTTTCCTCGGAAGTTAATGCATCTATATAAATTCCAATTATCCACCATAGAAGTGACAATTCTCGTCATTCCCATTTTCAGTAGATACTCAACAAATGGATATTTAGAGAAAACAGCAAAGAATTTAACAAGGTCTATATTTTGTCTGTAATAGTATTCCCATTGGCTATAGGTGAAAATTGTTCCCTCAATAGCTTTTTTTAAGCTTTCAACTGATTGTTCAGAATTGAGGGTAAAGGAATTTTTACCTAGCATGGAGAATGGTTTGCTTGCCAAATTCCATCCGTTTTCGTAATTTATAACTCCATCTATGATGGTTCCGGAAATATAATGGCTTCTATGCTTCATTGTGGCTTTGCCATTTTCAAATAGATACCGAGCCACTGGAATAATAGAAGTTTCCCCCATCATATTTTCTCTGTAATCCATCGAAACATAGTATCCGGTTGCTGTAATTACTTGGGAATCAACAATTGATTTTTCGTACCAAACAACATATACTTTATCAATCATTTTCCCTCTTCCTCGGCCAATCGATTTTACTAAAACATGAGATTGGCATTTTTCACATTTCCAAACCTCATTATGCTTCAAAAGTGTATTTGAACTTACAACATGATTAGATTTACAATGGGTGCAACAACCTCTCTGCAAGCTTGATGTCATTCTTTTAACGTAGAAATATCTACTATGAAGTAACGCTTCATCAATGATATAAGCCTTTAAATCTTCGCTGACTTCTGAAGAAAAATGAGCTTCAAACTCTAATTCAGTATTCATTCATTAAGCACTCCTTTACAAGAAATCATCTAATTTAACATCAAAACGAGAAGCTTTTTTTACTGACAAATTCACTTCAGGAACTTCAATTTTTTCTGATTTAATATCAAAGTATTTTAATACCAGGGCAAAACCTTCATCCGGTGTGAACATAGCGAATCCGTTTACGGCTTTTTTTTTCGCTTCATTTTTCATTACTTCCAAACTTTTTTTTACCGTTTTATCAGTAGTGAGAATAGCTTCAGCTGCACTTTCGATTTTTTCAATTTGTTGAATCAAAAACTGGCCGATCGCTTGGATATAGGCATCATCCTTATGTTCATTCATTTCATTTTGTAGTTTTTCAATCGCTGCTTTTTGTTTCGGGTTTTGTTCCATTTTCAAACCACCTTTTAATACCGATTAATTTAATAGAAGATTTTGTTTTGAATGGTCGGCGAATATTAAAGGCAGGAGGGAGGAAGAAGGGTTTTCCTTCCTCCTGCAAGCTAGTTTTTAAAGATAACCTTTCTCTTTCAAAGAGATATATTTTTTAGGGTTATCTGTGACGATTAGACTATCGAGAAGTTCAACCCCTAGCAAGGAACCCACTTCTTTGAGTCTTTCTGTTACCGCAATATCCTCTCTCGAAGGCTCCGGATTGTAAGATGGGTGATTGTGCGCCACGATAATTGAAGCACCATTATTCAATATTGCGGCTTTCATGACCTCCCTCGGATGAACTATCGAAGAGTTAATGCTTCCTACATGGCATCTGTGAACAGCGTTCACTTGATTTTTTGTGTTCAGCACCATCACAAGAAAAACTTCTCTATCCTCGTCTCCGATATATTTTGTAGCGATTTCCACCGCATCTTGTGGAGAAGTGATTTTTTCTCTTGCAATTTCACCCTTCATTACCACTTGCTTAATTCTCACGATTTCTTTCACCATTTCTAAATTTTCTTTTTTCGCCATTCAAAACTCTCCTTTTTCTTTTGAGTGATTGTTTAATGTAAGCATTTGAGATTTGCTTTTTTCTATTTTTTTAACCTCTCTCCCTCACCTCCTTATGATACTATTATAACATCTATACATCATAAAAACAACTATTAAATAAGGAAAATACGAATAAAATTACATTTTTTTTTAGTAGATTCATTTCGGAACCACTTCCGAAACTCATGCGAACCATTCATAATGAGCGTAGATCGATTCAAGATATAAAACCCAAAACCTAATTTTCCTTTAATATGTTTTAATAATTATTTGATATGTAAGCCTCAGCTAAAAACTTTAAATAGTGCATCAGATTCCCGTTCTTGAAATCTATTATGCTAAAAGTATTTTTAATTTGCTCCTTTTCTTTTTCACTAGCATTTTCAATTACTTCAAGCAAAATAGAAACCTCAACAAAATGCTGAATCCCATCATGTTCAACGGAAATAACTTCATTTAATAATTCCTTTTCTTCTATCATCTTTCTAAAAAAAGTAGCCAATATCAATTCCTCCCTCATTTTTTAAAGGATAGAGCATGAAGCTCTACCCTAACTCACCATACAATATGGCTCAATATCTAACGTCAACCCTATATCATAATAGGCATTGAAAGAATTAATCATATTCTCGATGAATTTTATACTCGAATCACCTTCAATTACATGTACAATGTCACCATCTAATTCTATCCGTTTAAACACCTTATCTAGCAAAGGGATTACCATATCATGTTTAATATCTAACGCTAAAGGTATGTCATATCCAACGAATACAGTATGCTTCATTTTCAAACCCCACTTTTTTTATTTTTGATTATGCTATTTTATATCCACTAGTTCGGAAGCAATCCTCACATAACACCAGTTTTAATTTTTCTATGTAAATATCCTCTCCTTTCATTTGATTAAGTTCCTGCTGGCAATGGTCGCAACTTGTGATGAACTCTTTTAGAATCTCTTCAGAGCATTCCTCGCACGTTTCTAATATTTGATAACCACCAACCTTTCTTGTATTTACATTTTCTTTAGAGTCTCCGCAAAAAGTACACTTAGCCATTATTACCAACCTCCGTTTCTATTTATGATATAATTATAACATTTATACATCATAAATTCAACTGATTAACACAACTAATTACCAAACTCATAGATTCATTTACAAAACCTATATTTTGGAAGTTTCACAGCGTTCCAAAAGGTGTACCTTTTTTTCCTTTAATAATTCTTTTAAAATACTAGGTTTCCCATCGTTTCAAAAGGTTATAAAACTTATTTAGGAACGTCTCTAAACATTTAGTTACCTTTAGGGACGTTTTCAGATATAATAACAGCAATTAAGGTAAAGGTGGGAAAGTGATTTGAAACGATTTGCTTACATACGTGTTTCTGATAAGGATCAGAATGAAGATCGACAAGTTGAAACAATGAAGAAGGAAGGTATTGACGATCGAGATGTATTTATCGAAAAAATGAGTGGTAAAAATTTTGAAAGACCTAAGTATCAATTATTAAAGCAGCTGGTACGTGAAGGTGATGAAATCGTTTTTGATTCCATTACACGCATGGGTCGGACCATGAACGAAACATTAAAGGAATATGAATGGTTTGTCGATAATGGCATCCAGTTAAAATTTATTAAAGAGCCTATGATTAATACATCGACTGAACAAGAAGATATTATTAAGCAAGCGATCCAAAAAGTCATTCTTACAGTGTTAGCAGCCTTTGCTGAAAAAGAACGTATTGACAGCAAAATTAGACAAGCTGAAGGCATTCAAGCTGCGAAAGCTAAAGGAAAGCATTTAGGACGGCCTAAAGCTGTAATTACCAAAGAGTTTGAGCAGGCCTATAAACAATGGACTAACAAAGAGATTTCGGCTGTTGAAGCTATGAAAATAGCCAATATGTCTAAAACTACTTTTTATAGAAAAGTAAAGGAGTTAAAAGAATCTTAGTTTTTAATTAGGGAGTCATTTTTGGACTCTCTATTTTTTTGCAACGATTGATATACTAACTCATCTAATTCCTGGCTTATCTTAATAGTTTCCTCATCGCATAAACCTTTAGACATGCCAACTCTTATCATTTCATCCCTTTTTTGTTCAATGGTTGTTGATAGATTCATAGTTTCGCCTCCTAGTATTTGTGAGTTTCATAACATGAGATTTTGCAAGAAATCCTGCAAACTCTAAAATATCGAGATTAAAAAGTTTTATGTGGCTAATGGTTTGGTTAATAAAATCTTTTTCTTCTTTTGATTCCTGTTCAACAATTTCGGTTAGTTTCCTCATTGTCATAAAGTAAGGCTTTTGGTTAAGCGTAAACTCAATGACATGATCTTGCAGACCTCTTTTCACAACTTCATATCGAAACAAGTTAAATCTCAACTAAACAACCCCTTTATAATATTTATATAAATATTATATAAAAATTATATAATTGGGTCAACTTTTATTTTCTTCTTTTTTCAATTAGTTAACTTTAAAACGTTCATTTTATAATGGTTAACTAAAAAAATTCGGTTAACCTTTGTTATATTAGGGATTCTTGGTTATACTGTGAATAAGAATAACTGCATTTTACATAAGGGAGGTTTTTGGAGTGAGTAAAAACACTGAGCTATTGGGCGTTAAAGTGAAGTCGGACACAAAGGATCGTATAGCTGTGTTAACCGAACAGGCGAAGGCAGCAGGAATGATTGAATTTAATGGCGATATTTTTGATCTCTTCGTTGAAAGGTTTCAACATGACGAATTAACTAAGAAGATGGAATATGGAGCTGACTTAAAAGAGCTGAATCAGATCACCAGGAGAATAAATGATATATTTGTGAATCTAGCTGAACGAAATGAAACGAATTTAAACAATTTAAATTCTCAACATGAAATGATAGCTTCGGGACTGAAAGAGGAAATTCTTGAATTAAAGGAAAAGAAAAAGGCACTTCAAGATGAATTAACCGAAAAAAATAATAAAATTAATGAGTTAACCGATGTAACAAGGGTTAACCAAGAAAGACAAAAGGAATTAGAAGAGGTTTTAAACGGTTATGTTGAGCGAATCGAAGAGCAAAAAACAATCATTGAGGAAAAAGATGAGAAGATTGCTAATAAGAATGAGTTAATTTCTTTAAAAGAGGAAGCTATTGCAGCAATGAAAGAGGATATAGCCCTTAATGATGAATTAAACAAACAAATTTCTTCATTAAAAAGTGAAATCGCTGGATTAGAACAAAATATTACATCAAAAATAGAAGAATTAAAAAAACAAAAAGAGAGCTTAGAATTTGAATGTCAAAAACGTCTTTTTGCTCGTGAACAAGAATTGAATAAAGAAAAAGAAAAAGAAATTAAACATATTCAGGGTGAATTATCAAAAGAAACAAAACGCTACCAAGATAAATATGAAAAGGTTCTCGAAGAGAAAGAGAAATTACGGAGTGCTAATTATGAATTAAAAGCTACATTGGATCGTGAGAGCAGCGAAAATGAAAGGAAAGCCTCTGTGATTGTTTCAAAAGATAAAAGGATTGAAGAATTAGAGAAAAAAATTAAGGAAATGGAAGCTGCATCAAAGAAAAAATAACCCTCTATGTTAAAAGGGGGATTAATTTTATGATATACCAGGAGTTTTATACAATACTTGACTTACATTTCATTATCAAATAGAATATAAATAGAACATATGTTCTCAAAATTTCCCCCTTTTTAGCCATCTTATAGATGGCGTTTTTTATTAGTAAAGGTAGGTTTTGCTTATGTTAAACGATCGAGGTAAATCAAAAAAGTGGCGAGGTTTTTTTATGCCGGAGCATATTGCTATGTTAAAAAAAGCAGAAGAGGATTATTATAAAGTACCTAGGCCCGAACTCACTGAAGATCAAATAGAAGAAATTGAGCAATTCATTATAAGCAGCTTACAGAGTAATCATCTATTGGGGGTAGAGTCCTGAAAATGCGGATTTACAACGGTAATGTAATTTTCACCCATAAATAAAGCCGATTTTAAGAAATCGACTGTTGAACTAAAGCTCCCTTTACTTTAAGTACATTTCTTCACAATCTTTAGATTAATTTATTGGATTATTTTTATGTGAAAGAGTGATATTAAATAAGAGCTTTAATTCGATTGACAAAAAAACCGTCCAGACGGTATATTATATGTATCTAAGTTATGGAGGTTATTATGTCTATTTCAAAGCATGCTAATAAGAAAAAAAATATATTGATTGCTGCATCTGAAATTGTAAAAGAAGAAGGAGTTGTCAAACTCACATTAGAGGCAGTCGCCCAAAGAGCTGGCGTGAGTAAAGGTGGATTATTATACCATTTTCCTAGCAAGGAAGCATTAATTAAAGGAATGGTGGAAGATTGGATAAATAATTATTTCGAATGCATTAATACGTTAGTTAATAACGACGATGATAACGCAATAGGAAAATGGAATAGGGCTTATCTTAAATCTACATTTTCCGATTTAGAAAACAATAATCTAAATTCCGCACTAATGGCTGCTATGTTTATTAATCCAGATTTATTAGATGAATTCCGGCAGAGATACGATATTTTGCATACAAAGTTAATAACTGATGGAATTGATCCTGTCAAAATAACAATTACAAGATTATCCATAGATGGTCTTTGGTTTTCAGAAATATTTGGAATGGCACCATTAAATGAAGAACTAAAAACACAAGTTTTTGATGAACTAATAAACATGATTCAGGAGGACGAATAATGTCATATCTATATTTAGCACTTGCAATAGTGGGGGAGATTATTGGCTCTTCCCTATTAAAAGCATCTGAAGGCTTTTCAAAACTCTATCCTACAATAGGGGTAATAATAGCTTTCGTTGGTTGTTTTTTCTTTTTATCCTTGTCGCTAAAAACAATCCCCTTAAACACTGCATATGCATTATGGGCAGGTTTAGGACTTGTTTTGACTACAGTAATTTCAGTTTTAGTTTGGAAGGAAAAACTTAACATGGCTAGCATTGCAGGAATAACACTGATTCTTGTAGGAGTTGTAATATTGAATTTGTTTGGACCAGGACATGGAGAATCTGGTCATGAAGCAAGCGAAACTATTACAATGAATGAGACAATGGAATAACACATAAAAAAGTCCTTCTTAATAAAGAGAAGGACTTTTTAGCTTAATTAAGGGTATTTTTTGAAGTCCTTATTCAACAAACCTGCGTACGTTAGTTTAAGTGTATCACTTCACAATTCCAATAGAGTAGAGTTTATTGAGACATAATGAAATTAGCGTTTTAAATGACTTCTGACTGTCTCATAAGACTTGTATCAAATGCTTACCGTTGTAAATCCGCATTTCCCTGACGCTACCCCTATTGGAGATCAAAACTTGGAAGAATGGTTTTTTTACTACAAGAGTCGGAATCGTTACAAGGGTAAACTCTACATCAAAAACAATCCAAATTAAAGATGAGCTTGATCAGATAATTAATATCGACTTTTTTAGAATAGTTGGTGTAAAGGTCATTTCATAGAAGAAAGAAGAGGAATGGCCTAATTTAGATTATTTTTATAAAAGTAGACCAACTTTATGTTTTTGAGAAGGTCTACAAGCGAATTATCTTTTGTTTTACGGATAAACACCTTATTGATGCAAAATATAGCAGCTGTAAGACACAATCAAGAGCCGTATTTTTAATTAATTCCGAGTATGGCCAGTAGGAATTAATTTTGAATAATATCGAAGATAATTTTTCTCTTAATCATTTTTTGTCTTTAAATATTCACTATAACGACGAATGGAAAATGAATCAGAAAGACGGAAATATGATACTACAGACTCGTTAGATAAATTATTTGATAAATGTTCTATGATGCAGCTGTTTCTTAAATTTTTTGCAGATATTTTGCGTAAGCCAGCAAGCCTTACCTCATCTTTTATCATTTCCTGAATACCACGTATAGAAAGCGCCTTTGGCATCCCAGCAGCGTAATCGAAATGGAATCTGCAGGTAGGGTTAAAGAATGCTACAAATAAAGGGTCCTTAGTTCTTAAACGTGGTCTAAGACTCTCTTCAATAGAGTTCCGGTAATCTCGAATATACTGAAGATGTTCATCTTCGATTTCAATCATCAAGGGAGATCCACTTGTCTTAATTTCAATTGTACTTTGAGCCAAATTCACTTTTTCCATTGTGATAAGAGAAATATCCTTTGGAGTAAGACCGTAGTATCTCGCCAAGCAAACAATGCCTAGATTTCGATCTATCAAGTAATCTCTGGCTACAGAACCATTAGACTTCTTCATGGAAGTTAACAACTGTTCCATTTCATCATCAGAAATAAAATCATCCAAATTCAGGCTTCTTAAGGGGTACGACCGAGGTACTTGTAAAAAAGGGTCATAGCATGGATTTTTTTTACATTTACAACCCTTTTTACTCTGTAGGGTAGGGTGGGGTCAGAAAAGTGCGGTTGTTGGTAGGATCCTAATAGGGGTAGTGTCATTGTCGCTACTCCTATTAAGGAATACTTAAACTAAATCACAAATTAATAAGAAGAAACACATCTTAAAAAATGAGCATTGAACCTTTGCATAATAAGCAAAAGTCCTTTAAAATTTGTTAGCCGGGTAGAAAATGCTATAATGCTCTTATAAAAAAGAATGGATGCAAAATAGTTTAGGTAAGTTCTAAAACGATTTCTTTTATTCTTCGACAAACAGGCCAGATTCGTAATTTCTCAAGAGAATAATACAAGTCGCTGTAGGGGTTTTTGTGTTTTTTCACTTATGATTACTTTGATATACAAGACCTATTTCATCTCTCACTTTATCCAACACTTGTATCGTGGTGTATGAATTTTTATATGAGTTAGTATCAGACTCTGTTTTTCCTCGGTTGATTAATTCAATAAATTCTTTCACTTCGTAATACATAGCTGGATGAGATTGGTCGACTGTTAATTGTTCAACCGTGCCGTCAGTGTAGTGAATTTCTACTTTTTCAGCCGTATGAATCTTATCAATCATGATACTTCCTTTTTCGCCTTGAATTTCGCTTGGTAAATAAGAGTTCGTTATTTTGGAATACATCACAATCGCATCTTTATCATCATATTTTAAGATGACGCTACCTTCACCATCCACACCCGAATCAAGCATAATGCCAGTTGCCTTCACTTCTTTTGGTTCACCAAATAATGTAATAAGTGGATACAAACAATAGACACCAAGGTCCATTAATGAACCGTTCGCAAACTCTGGATTGAAGGCATTAAGGACAATTCCTTCTTTGTATTTATCATAACGAGATGAATACTGACAATAGCTTGCAAAGTATCTACGGATAGGACCAATTTTATGTAAATTATCTTGAATGACCTTGAAGTTTGGAAGTAAGGTTGATTTCATTGCTTCCATTAATAGGGCGTTATGATCTTTTGCGGCTTGAATCATCCTCGCTACTTCGGTTGCATTAACAGCCAGTGGCTTTTCACATAACACATGTTTGCCATTTTGCAAAAATAAAATAGCTTGTTCTGCGTGATATGAATTGGGAGTAGCCAATGTACACCGCGTCAATTTCTTGACTAACTGCCATTTCTTTTAGGTTTGTAAATATTTTTGTTACTCCATATTTACTTGCAAATTCTTCTGCTCTACTAATCGTGCGAGAATAAACAGCAGTTAGTTTAAAATCTTCTACATCATTTGCTGCTTCAAGTAATCTTTCTGTAATCCAATTAGTACCGATTACGCCGAATCGAACCATTTATTCAACCTCATTCCTTTGTTTTATAAAACGAAGAGTTTTGTTTACTACACTTATGAAGCGTTTTTCATCGCCAATAGGATTTTATTTTCCCATAAAAAAACTTATATAGACATGGGGCCTACCAGTGAAATATTGGTGATAACCCAAATAGGGCTCATACTGTGAGTGATGGCTAAATTCTTGGCTGTGCCCCACCCAATAATGATCTCTGATCCGGCCATAGAAGGGACTGAATCAGAGGCTATTTTTTCTTTCCTGTATGGACTGTGTTATTTGTAATATGCAGTAAAGACCGCAATTCATAAAAGAAATAAATGCGGTCTTTACGATGTTTCCATATTTTTTAAAGTGTACTCTATTCGAGATTGGCATGTTTGCCGTACATTTTAGTAGAGTCTAAGCCTTTTTTTTCCATAAAACGCAAGATCAATGCATCATAAAATAATAACATCGTTTGCTCAAAAAGTGACCCCATTGGTTGTATGGTCTTATATTCACTTTCAGATTGATCTTTCGGTGATCCAGGCAATTTAATGATAATATCAGCTAATTTTCCAATCGTGGAGTCAGGGGAAATCGTTACAGCTGCGACCGTCCCACCTAAACTTTTTGCTTTTTCAGCGATTGAAACCAAGGTTTTCGTTTCACCTGAACCTGAACCGATGATCAACAAATCACCTTTTTCTAAATTTGCTGTTACAGTTTCACCGACTACATAAGCATCGATCCCCATGTGCATCATTCTCATCACGAAAGATTTGCCCATAAATCCAGATCTGCCCGCACCTGCAACAAAGATTTTTTTGGATTCCAGAATCTTATTAACCAACTTCTCTGCTTCTTCGTCAGAGATTAAGTCGACTGTCCGACTTAATTCTTGAACGACTTCAGCTAAATATTGAGTAGTTTTCATAGTTATAATTAACCTTGTTTAATTAATTCTTGCATTTTAGCTGCAACTGCTTTTTTATCGTCTTTGCTTGTGATACCGCCACCTACGATGACAAGATCTGGTTGTACTTTAATCACATCTGGAAGTGTTTCTAATTTGATTCCGCCTGCAATAGCAGTTTTCGCATTTTTTACAACGCTCTTAATGGTTGCAAGGTCTTCGAAAGAATTTTTTCCTACAGCTTGAAGGTCATAACCTGTGTGAACGCAGATATAATCTACTCCTAGTTCATCCAGTTCTTTCGCACGACCTTCAATGTCTTTAACTGCGATCATATCAGCAAGGATTTGTTTACCTTGTTTTTTTGCTTCTTCTACAGCACCTTTAATGGACTCGTCTTCAGCTGTACCAAGAATGGTGATGATGTCAGCGCCTGCTGCAGATGCTTGGCTAACTTCATATCCAGCTGCATCCATGATTTTAAGGTCAGCTAATACAGTTAAGTTAGGGAAGGCAGCTTTCACTTCCTTTACTGCTTTAAGGCCTTCATTAATCACAACCGGCGTGCCGATTTCTACAACATCTATATGATTTTCTACTTCTTTCACCAATTCAATGGCTCCTGGAATATCTACAAGATCTAATGCTAATTGTAATTTCATTTATTACTCGCTCCTTATATAATAGTATAATTGTGCCGTATAGCTTTCTTTTGCACAGTGTTATTGTATCCAATTGATAGCTATTTACTAACGGTATGATACTCAGTATACTGGGTATGTTACTAAATTAAAAGTATGCACTTTTTTATCATATAGTAACAAAAAGTATACTATGGGACATAATAAGGGTTGGAGGTGAAATGAATGCCGAATCTTGGGGAAAAAGTGTTTAATTGTGAAAAAGAATTGACTCTTTCGATTATTGGTGGAAAATGGAAAATGTTGGTATTGTGGCATCTAGGAAAAGAAGGAACCAAACGTTTTGGTGAACTAAAGGCCCTCATGCCGGGTATCACTCAAAGAATGCTTGTTAATCAATTGCGCGAACTTGAAGACCATTTGATTGTTCATCGTGAAGTCTATCCTGTCGTTCCACCAAAAGTTGAATACTCACTCACTGAGTATGGAAGAAGTCTGATGCCTATTCTGGAAGCTATGTATGACTGGGGTAAAGATTATATTGAGAATGTATTGGAAAAAGAAACAGAAAACAAATCGTCTATTCAGTAGAAAAAAGAGTTTCTCCTAGGGGTTCGAAAAAGTGTAAAAAAGTTCATATACTAACAAACCACGGTTAGCTATCTTAATAAAGATGCTGTCCGTGTTTTTTTATATCTCTACGTATTTAAAAGGTTGAAAAAACACAACATTTAATAAAAGAATCAGTTACTAAAAAGCCAAGGGCAGCGAATCTTGTATAATCGCTGTCCTTGGCTTTTCACTCTTGGTATTGGATTCAAGTTTATAGTATTATTTTTAACACTATGTTATACCAATGTATCTATATGTTAATAAAGTGCGTACTTTCAAAAGTATAACATACGTAATATACTGATTTTGCTCAAGTAATAGCGAGCTTAAAGAATACTACCAAACCTTAAGGGAATACTGCTACAAGCATGGTGAGATGAAGTGAAACTTCATTTAATAATTTATACATGTTGTTGCTTTTTACGAAAGGAGAGATCCGCATGGAAAGGTTCAAAACTAAGCAGCGAAAAGTTTGTGAAAGATGTCTAATCATCACCATAAATAATGAAACCTGTCCAAAATGTGGACATTCTCAATTAAGAGATATCATTATTACCGGACAAGCTGGGAGAAATAAACGAAACTTACATCCAAAAGTAGGATAACGCAATAGCGAAAATCCTTGTTGTTTTGTAGGGGAAACGAAGAAAATCAGACATTTTTCTATTTGAAAATGCTTTGAAAAAGTGGAGGAATGAAAAGTGGATTCTATGACGTTTGTCTTATTTGGGGCAACTGGGGATTTAGCTAAGCGAAAAATCTACCCTGCCTTGTTTAATTTATATTTGAATCAAAAATTACCAGATTCTTTTTTGATCATTGGTGTAGGAATAGACGAAATGTCTGATGTTGATTTTCAAAACCATGTAACAGACTCGCTATACACTTTTTCTAGACACTTGATAAATGATAAATCCGAAAAACAAGAGTTTGTAAAGGCATTTCGTTATTGCCAGTTAGATTTCACGAATGCTGAAGGGTATAAGAAGTTAGTTGAAGTCGTTCAACAAAATGAAAAAGACCAGAGTATTGAAGAGAATCGAATGTTTTATCTTTCTGTTGCTCCTGAATTCTTTGATGTAATTGCTTTAAACATAAAGGAGAGTGGCTTAGGTTCGACAAAGGGATGGAAACGATTGATTATCGAAAAACCATTTGGGTATGACTTAAAATCTGCTGAAGATTTAAACGAAAAATTAAGCAAAGCTTTTGAAGAAGATGAAATTTTCCGGATTGACCATTATCTCGGAAAACCAATGGTTCAAAACCTTGAAGCCTTGGAATTTGCCAATCCTGTGCTGCAATCACTTTGGAACAATCGGTTTATTGCCAATGTGCAAATTACGGCTAGTGAAACGGTTGGTGTAGAAGAGAGGGCTGGTTATTATGACCAAGCAGGCGCTATTCGTGATATGGTTCAAAATCATATGCTACAGCTGTTGATGATGACAGCCATGCATCTCCCAAAACAGATTAGTGCAAAAGATATCCGTAATGAGAAAAGAAAAGTTATGGAATCTCTGCGACCATTACAGAAAAATACTGTAGGTATCCACGTCGTTCGTGGCCAATATGGATCAGGTGAAATAAACGGTACACCAGTAGTCAGATACTTAGAAGAACCTGGCGTTGATGCTTCTTCTAAAAACGATACATTCGTCGCTGCTCGTCTATGGATTGATAATTCCTTCTGGGACGGGGTCCCATTCTATATCCGGACAGGAAAAAGAATGACGGAAAAATTAACGCGGATTGTGATTGAATTCAAAAACCCATTAAAGAATTTGTATACCAATGAAATCCAAAATGCTGAACCCAATCTATTAGTTATTAATGTAAGTCCTAATGAAGGTGTTTCGTTGCAGTTAAATAGTAAAAACCCGATAAATGGAAAATTAGAACCTATTGTTGTTGATTTTTCAGCGAGTAAAAAAGACGTGCCCGAAGCATATGAACTCTTAATATTTGATGCTCTGCGTGGGGACTCTACCTTCTTTGCTCATTGGGACGAAGTTGAATTATCTTGGAAATGGGTACAGCCCGTTTTAGAGGCGTTTGAGGAAAATGCCCTTCCACTCCACCTATATCAAGCCGGTTCGATGGGGCCACAAGCTGCTTCGCAATTATTGGAGGAGGATGGTTTTAAATGGTGGGAAACTAGGGGGGGAGTTTAATCCGCACCTCCCTGGAAGGCTATTGGTATGAAGAGAGCAAACCGAGGTTGGATTTGACAGATAATTGTTACGCGATTTACCCAAGGAACTTAAAGTATTTGTTGAATCCTTATGGTTCCATAAGGAGACCATGAAGAACAACAAATGGGTAGCATAATAATACAGGCTATTTTTTGTAATTTAAAGGAGGAAACTCAAGTGAAAGTAGGATTAATTGGATTAGGGAAAATGGGTATGAACTTAGGAAAAAACTTAATTGACAATAAACACCGTGTAATGGCGTTTGATCTAAATACAAATACTATTGAAGAAATTAAAAAATACGGAGTTGAAGGAGCATCCAGTTTACAAGATCTTGTTCAATCATTAGAAAAGCCACGAGTTGTTTGGATAATGGTCCCACACTCCGTCGTTGATTCAGTTATTAGTGAAATCACACCATTTCTAAGTGAAGGAGATATCGTCATTGAAGCTGGTAATTCGCATTATAAGGAATCCATTCGTCGTTACGAACAGTTGAAGAAAGTTGGAGTGAGCTTTATGGATGCCGGTACTTCTGGGGGGATGGAAGGTGCTCGCTATGGTGCTTGTTATATGATTGGTGGAGATCCTGAAGCATGGAGCATTGTCGAGCCGATTTTTAGAGATACAGCTGTAGATAATGGGTATTTATATGCTGGGAAATCTGGTAGTGGCCACTTCTTAAAAATGGTCCACAATGGAATAGAATACGGAATGATGGCCGCCATTGGTGAAGGATTCGAAGTCCTGGAAAAAAGCGATTTCGATTTTGACTATGAAAAAGTGGCACGGGTGTGGAATAACGGTTCTGTCATCCGCTCATGGCTCATGGAATTGACAGAACGCGCATTTTCTAAAGATGCAAAATTAGATGAAATTAAGGGCATTATGCATTCTTCTGGGGAAGGGAAATGGACAGTTGAAACCGCTTTGGATCTTCAAACAGCTACCCCTGTTATCGCTATGTCTTTACTAATGCGTTACCGTTCATTAGACAATGATACATTTACAGGTAAAGTGGTAGCTTCCCTTCGTAATGAATTTGGCGGACATGCTGTGGAAAAATCATAAAGTCATCTGCTGTATATGTCTTTCGTTAAAATGAGCCGGAAATTCATTGGATTTTTAGTTTGGTATATCCCAAAAATTGGTAGATTTACTTAAGTCGTTGATAGTGCTAACTATGTTGATTGAAGCGGAAGGAGCGAGACTCCTCGAAAATGCATTCACATTTTCTCGTGCGGTGCCTATTCACGGATGATGATTCAACGTCCTGCGGGAAAAACATGACAAGGGAGACCCCGCAGCCGCACAGCGCCGAGGAGGCTCCCGGCTCGCCCGCGGAAAGCGAGCACCTGGAGCCAACAGACAAGTTTAACAGAGCCAAAAAAATAAAACAATATTGAGGTGTGACATCATGAACGTATTGGATGCAAAAATCATTAACACACAATATGGTTTAGAAACCTATTTAGACATGGTGAAGAATATCGAAGTAAAAGAACTCCATTCTCCATCAGATAATGAGCCCTTTTATGAAATAGTATTAGGGATAGAGTATTTTCTTCTAAGGGACGGAAAATATTATGATAGTGAAAGGAATTATTTTCGGATTCAAATGAGCGAAGATTTTAATTCAATCACGTTAAGAGAGACAGATACCGAAAGTTTATTTGCTGTCAAAACCGAACACGAGAGAGACTCAACTAAGCTACTGGTTGGAGAATGGCTTATAAAAACCAATGCTTTCAAGCAAGTAATAAGTGAACTGATCCAACAAAAGAAAATGGAGAATGTTCAAAATGAGGGAGACACTCGAAAAGTATTAGGAACGATAAGATTCTTGGAAATATTACTTGAAATCAAAACAGAAGACATACTAAGTGCCGATGTAGAGAGGGACCATTGAGTTTTCTTAATACTAACTGTCTTTTAATGTACGCTATTGATAATTACACGGTCCCACTAAGGATTTTTCAAAATTGAAAAGGGGGAGTTTAAATGTGTTTTTAAAAACTTCCCTTATATACTGTAGAAAAGGAGAATGCACTAACATGAAACGTTTTACTATGCCGAGAGATCTTTTTTACGGAGAAGGATCTCCGATTGAAGCAGCTAAGCTAAATTTGATTGAAAGGGGAAGTAATGTATGACTATTTCGTTTGATTACTCCAATGCATTAGCATTTATGAAAAAGAGTGAAGTAGATAATCTAAGTGAATTTGTAAAAGTGGCTCATAAAATGCTACATGAAAAAACAGGCCCCGGCTCTGATTATCTTGGTTGGGTCGATTTGCCACTAAACTATGATAAGAGTGAATTTGAAAGAATTAAACAAGCTGCTGAAAGAATCAAGAAACATTCAGACGCAATGGTTGTAATTGGTATTGGTGGTTCGTATTTGGGTGCAAGATCAGCTATAGAAGCTTTGTCCCATAGCTTTCATAACCAAATGAACGATAAGACAAAAGTGTATTTTGCCGGTCACAATATCAGTTCTACTTATATATCTCATTTATTTGAACTATTAGAGGGGAAAGATATCTCTGTTAACGTCATTTCCAAATCAGGAACAACGACAGAGCCAGCCCTTGCTTTCCGTATTTTTCGTGACTATATGGAGAAAAAATACGGAAAAGAAGAGGCGAGAAAACGTATTTTTGCCACTACTGATCAGGAAAAAGGCGTATTAAAAAAGCTCGCGGACAAAGAAGGATATGAAACGTTTGTTATTCCGGATGATGTAGGTGGAAGGTATTCTGTGCTAACAGCAGTTGGTCTCTTACCAATTGCCGTAGCAGGACTTGATATTGATCATATGATGGAAGGGGCAGCAGCAGCAGCCCGTAAATACAACAATCCTGATTTATTGACAAATGAGAGCTATCAGTATGCTGCGGTCCGAAATGTACTCTACAATAAGGGAAAAGCAATTGAAGTGCTTGTTAACTATGAGCCCTCCCTTCACTACGTATCGGAATGGTGGAAGCAGCTGTTTGGGGAAAGTGAAGGAAAAGATCAAAAGGGGCTATTCCCTGCTTCCGTTGATTTTTCAACGGATTTGCATTCCATGGGGCAATATGTACAAGAAGGTCGACGAAACCTTTTAGAAACGGTTTTACAGATTAAGAAACCTCGAATTGAAGTGACTATTCAGGAGGATCCAGAAAATATTGATGGATTAAACTTCCTGGCAGGTAAGACGATGGATGAAGTCAACAAAAGTGCATTTCAGGGTACCCTTATGGCCCATATAGATGGAGAAGTACCTAATCTCGTGATTGAACTGGATGAAATGAATGAATACACTTACGGTGAGATGGTTTACTTTTTTGAGAAGGCATGTGGGATTAGTGGCCATCTATTAGGAGTTAACCCATTTGACCAGCCTGGAGTCGAAGCATACAAGAAGAATATGTTTGCTTTACTTGACAAACCTGGTTTTGAAGCAGAAAAAGCTACTCTCATGGAGCGTTTATCAAAATAATTATATCTGATTGGTTTTGTATTAATAAAAAGATTGTTACCAAAAACCATATTTTTTGTAACAATATTTATGAGAAATACTGATGCTTGATTTTACTAATTTTATAGGTTACCAAAAATAATTACCAAAAGTTTTACCAAATACTTTTACAAAAATGATGTCTCTTGTACAATTAGATTATTAAATTGTGCAGGAGGCTTCTTTATGATAATCGGTTATGCTCGAGTTTCGACAGTTGACCAAAATTTAGACCGACAAATTATATTACTTTCTGAGTACGGCTGTGAAAAAATGGTTCAAGAGAAATTTACTGGGACTACAAAGGATAGAGATGGACTTAACTCATTGCTAGATGTAATAAGGAAAGGTGATACCGTTGTAGTAGAAAGTATTTCACGCTTAGGGAGAAAAACACTTGATATTCTTTCTATTATTCAGCAATTCGAGGATACTGGTGTAAAGTTCGTTTCTATTAAGGAGAACATGGATACAAGAACATCAACGGGAAAAGCCATGTTTCAAATGATGTGTGTCATCGCAGAGTTAGAAAGAAATTTAATTGTAGAAAGAGTTAAAGAAGGGTTAGAAGCGAGTAAAAGAAGAGGAAAAAAACTAGGAAGGCCTAAAGTGGATCAAGGGAAAATTGAAATAGCCTTGAGGATGTATGACAGTAAAGAATACTCGGTAAAAGAAATTGTAGAAGGTACAGGACTTTCACAGGGATCATTATATCGAGCGATTAATAAAAGAAAACTAGTAGAAGCAAATTAATAATCTCTTATATTTTTAGGGAATTATGTGACGGACTAGGGCAGCTACTCTGTCACCACCCCCAACTTAATTTGAATGGAGTTGGTAATTTGGCATCTATAGAACGTACGGCTTATCCAAGATTTAAAAAACGTCCTACTTCAAAAGAACTTCGTGATGTTTACTCCCCTACACCTGAAGAAAACCAATTTGCGCATAAAGTTGCTAGAGGACCTGTTTCAGTTCTAAGTCTATTAGTTATGTTAAAGTCTTTCCAACGACTTGGTTACTTTCCTCGACCGAAAGATATTCCTGTAGAGATCATGATTCATATTCGGACCTGTTTGAATCTCTCTGCTAGTGTTGAACCGAATTACAATAGTAAATCAATTTACCGACATCAAAAAGCAATTAGAGATTACCTCAATGTACGTCCTTATGGAAAAGAAGCCTTACATATTGCAACTACTTCAATTTATAAGGCTACACAGGTAATGGACAATCCAGCCGATCTTATCAACGTATCCATTGAAATATTAATAAAAGAAAGGTGTGAATTACCTGCTTTTAGTACATTAGATCGATTGGCTCGTCGTATAAGAACATTAGTGAATCACCAGTTATTTAATTCAGTATTTTCAAAATTGACTCCTGAAATTGAGCGAAAATTAGATCAATTACTAGTTACTAAAAATGATAATCGGACTTCTGAATATAACTTATTAAAAGAAATTCCAAAAAGCGCAACACTTTCGCATATGAAAGAAATACAAAATAGGTTACTTCTGTTAACTGATTTTATAGAAGAAATTGATAGCTTACTAGAGGATATTCCAAATTTAAAAATTAAACACTTCGCTTTAGAAGCAAAAGCGCTTGATGCATCAGAATTAAAAGACTTTAATTTAGCTAAAAGATATATGCTGCTACTTTGTATGATTTATCGCTCAAAAATTTCAGCTATAGATAGTTTGGTAGAGATGTTTCTCAAAAGAGTCAGAACAATACATAACAAAGGCAAAGAGGAGCTAGAACTTCTTCGAGAAAAACATAGATCAAAAACTGAAAATCTTATATCTGTTTTGGCGGAAGTCTTAAATGCCACAAGTATAAATGAGAACGATACCTTGACTGGTCAGAAAATAAGGGAGTTATTAGGGAGAAGAGGTGGTATCGACGCATTAAAAGAAGATTGTGAATCAATTTCATCATATAATGGCAATAACTACCTTCCTCTTTTATGGAAGTTCTATAAAAGCCACAGGAAAACTCTTTTTAGATTGATTAGTATGATTGAAATTAATTCAACCACACAGGATCAATCACTTTTAGAAGCTTTACAATTTTTACGTGATAATGAGAACCGAAAAATTGAAAATCTACAAATAGATTTGGATCTTTCATTTGCTAGTGAACAGTGGAAAAAAACGATTTATGTACCTAAAGAAAATAACTTAATCCATCGTAAACACCTTGAAATCTGTATTTTTTCCTATCTTGCAAGCGATTTAAAAACGGGAGACCTTTGTGTAAAAGGATCAGAGAATTTTGCTGATTACCGTGAACAGCTCCTTTCTTGGGATGAGTGTAAACCTATGGTAGATGAATACTGTAAGGAACTTGGCTTTTCTTCAAATTCAGGGGATTTTGTTCAACAATTAAAGCTCTGGCTAGGAGATACTGCACAAAAAGTAGATTTAAACTACCCTGATAACGGCCAGGTAATCATTAATGAAAATGGAGAACCAACGTTGAGAAAAATAATGAGAAAAGAACAACCTCAGACAAGTAAGGCGTTAGAGGTAGTTATTTCTCAACGGTTACCTGAACGAAATGTCTTAGATATTCTTTGTAATGTAGAACATTGGACAAATTGGACACGGCATTTTGGACCATTATCTGGTTCAGATCCTAAGCTTGAAAATGCAATGGAACGTTATATCATTACTTCTTTTGGATACGGATGTAATTTAGGACCAACACAGACTTCTAAGCACATGAAAAAAGCAGTAACCCCACACATGATTTCATTTGTAAATCGGCGACATATTAATGCATCTAAAATAGACGAAGCTATTCGTAATATTTTAAATCAATACAATCAATTTAGTTTGCCTAGACTATGGGGTGATGGAAAAACGGCTGCTGCAGATGGAACAAAATTTGATCTCTACGAAGAAAACTTAATCTCTGAATACCACATTCGATACGGAGGTTATGGGGGGATTGCATATCATCATGTTTCAGATACTTATATTGCACTCTTTAGTCACTTCATTCCATGTGGAGTTTGGGAAGCAGTTTATATTATTGATGGTTTGCTGAAAAATAAATCAGACATTCAGCCCGATACGTTACATGCTGATACGCAAGGTCAATCAACGCCTGTTTTTGCACTTGCACATTTATTGGGGATTAATTTAATGCCTCGTATTCGAAATTGGAAGGATTTAAAATTTTACAGGGCTGATAAGGACACAAAATATCACCACATTGATCAGTTGTTTAGTGATACCGTTGACTGGGACCTAATTGAAACACACTGGCAAGATCTGCTCCAAGTGGTTCTTTCTATAAAAGCTGGTAAAATATTACCCTCTACACTACTTAGAAAACTAAGTAACTATAGTAGAAAAAACCGATTATATCAAGCTTTTAGGGAATTAGGAAGGATTGTAAGAACTGTATTTTTGCTTAAATATATTTCTGATATAAAACTAAGAGAGCAAATTGGTGCTAGTACAAACAAAGTCGAAGCATATAACGGCTTTTCCAAATGGCTATTTTTTGGTGGCGATGGGATCATTTCAGAAAATGATCCAGAAGAACAAGAAAAGCGAATTAAATATAATGATTTAGTTGCCAACGCAGTAATATTCCAAAATGTATGTGATATAACACTTATTTTGTGGGAACTTTCTAAAGAAGGCTATGTATTTTCAAAAGAAGATATTGTCATGCTTAGCCCTTATCTGACTAGGCATATAAAACGTTTCGGAGACTATATGATCGATTTAGAAAATATTCCACAACCAATCGAGGGAGATATTCCTGTATAGTATATAAGAAAGTAAAGAGCAAGAAAGGGTTATAAATGGTAAACAATACCATACTATGACCCTTTTTTACATGTATCTCGGTCGTACCCCCTTAAAGGGCGTTCCTTTGGTTTATCGAGAATTGCTCCTGTATTTATGTCCAAATACTTTAAAAAGCGATTGAGGACTGAAATAAGACGTCTAAAAGTAGCATCCGATAACTTCATATTTAATAAATGGTCAACATAAGCCTCTAAATCTTGACTCGATAGTGAGCGAAGAGTATTTAAATCTATTGCTCCTTTAAAATCGTTCATCCAGTCAAAAAATTTTTCTAAATCAGAAGAGTATTGCTTCAGGGTTGACCTTTTACGCCCTTTCCCCACTAAAAATTCAATGTAATTCTCCACATAATCAGGAAACCGTTGCATTTTCGCACCCCTTAAATAATTTTACGCACCCAACTATTTATATAATAAGCTATAGCTCGTTAGTAAGGGAAGGCTTTGCCTTGGATTTTCCATTAAAACCAGTCTAATTACCATAGAATGATATTTTGGTTGTTTTTGAGTGCGTAAAATTATATTCAGCTGCATGAAAAAGACTATTGTCTTAATCATTTGGGAAAATCTTTCTGCAATACTTTACTATATCTGCAACCGCATTGGGTAAATTCCCCTTTTTATACTCTCTAATAAAATGGATCAAGTGCATTTCAATAACCTTTTCCAAGGTTATATGAAAAGAAAAAGCTTCGTATAGGTCAACTAACACTAATTCACCCTTTAAGGCTTCTTTCTTTGTAAGAGTAAAAATGATCTTAGTTTCTCCTTCCGGTTCTTTACTCTTGTTTATAATGGATTTTTTACTCTGATAATCATTGATTTCTATTTCTCTACTATCCATTGAAAATATAAAATTGTATAAATCATCCTGATTATTATATTTATAGGCTCGGCCAATAAAATCTCGATATAAGATCCATATAAACGTCCCTAGATCAAAGTCTAATTCATACTCTTCAGAAATAAAATCGACTAATGCTGTAGCTTTAAGATAAAGGTACGTAGGCATTCTCACTTCAAAATCACATGTTGTTGATTCAGGGAGGATTCGATCCAGGATTCGCATAAAAAGTGATTCCTTATTTTGAAATTGTCCTTTTTCTAATTCTATTCCGATTAAATCATGACGGCTGAATTTTACCCTGGTCATCTTATCCCTCTCGCCTCCATTTCAAGAACATAGACAAATATTCTGTGTGCTGCTTTTGCATAAGAACAATCCCACTTTACGGTATACTCAAAAAGCATGTTATAATATTTTTCTTCGAGCTTAGCCCTTCCCTTTTTTGAATCACTTTTAGGATATGGCACTTCAGGAAAATCTGCTTTTTCCATCAGCAATGCTTTTTTTAATAATTGAGTACAAACAAAAGTCGGTGTTATCTCTTCTTGGTTTTTAGTAGCATTATCTTTCACTTTTTTTGTAATCCTTTTAAGCAGCTGCCGTTGAGTCATTGTCAAATTTATTTTAATATCATGTTTTTTATCTGATCTCGTCTGTCTCTGTTTTTTTGGAGTTTGATTTTTTTGAGGTGCGTTCCGAACATTGGTAGAAATTATTGAATCATTTTTTTTATTTACTTTCTTGTTATTAAATAAAATCCTTGGTGACTCCATCTTCTTCTCCCCCTCTTTTCAGCCTCCCCCCCCTACTTTATGTCAGGGATAAAAGGTTAAAAGGTTATTTGGTTAATATATATGAGGGAGGTCAAGGCGATATGATGTATAAAAGTCGCATTTACCGGAAATAATGAAAATACGAATATATTTATCCGGGAAAGGTGAAATGTATGGCAAAAAAAGAAAAAAAGGAAGTTAAAAAGCTTCTCAAAAAGGCAGTCAAGAATAGTAAAGTAAAGATAAAATCAATTAGCCATAGTTAAAGACCGATCCATTTTTTTGGAATCGGCCTTTTGCTTTTTCGATATATTTTAAAATGCTTAGCATCCAATTAATATAAATCATTGAAGGAAAATAAAAAACCGGTCCTATTTTAAAATGTACCCTATAGAGTAGACACTTAAAAAAAGTCTACCTATAGGGTATTTTTTTGTATAATTATGTAACACAACTAGAGAAACATGGAGACGGAGAAAATAATGAGTAAAAAGATTTTCACAG
>NZ_JAMAUK010000019.1:0-88841 GCF_023714395.1 Niallia sp. MER 6
CTAATTGAAGTTTAAATTCAGCTGTAAAAGTTCTACGTTGGCGCGGCATTGTACCAAGCTCCTTTGGGTTAGTATGTTTAGTGTACTAGCCCTTATAAATTCTGTCCAACTTAGTGTAGCCGATTCATGGGTAAAAGACTAGAGCAATAGGTGGTTTTTTATTTTTCATCCAGTATAAAAACCTTCCTAAATTACATATGAATTCATACCAGATTACTATAAAGAAATATGAGATCATTGTTACAACATATGTTACAATAATTGCTTTTAGAGTAATATTTTGAAAACCATCGTTGTATTGATATAAAAAGACAAGTGAGAAATAAACTAAATTTATATATAGGAAGATAATGAATCTCGAAATTTTGAACATTTTATCACTCCTACTTCAAATAATTTAAGTTTTAACATTCACTATAAATGAAAACAACCAAGTACTATAAGCTAGTTAATTTAATAGTAATTGGTTGTTAAACGAATGAGTGCCAATGTTAGACCTCCATGATCCAAAGCATTCGAACTACCTCTTTTAAGCAATACTTTTCATATTCTTACCAAATGACTACTTGACCATCCTCCTTCCAAATAGGTCATTTCGTCTTCTTGTATCCCACATAATTTTTGGGCATAAATAGCTCCATTCTCACTTCCTAAAAATCTTAATTTCCAAATACTTATTGTACGTAAGGTTGTTCTCAACCCTAATAATTATGACCTTTATTTCTATCACTCCATTACATTAATCACATTTTTTTAGCAACAATTCCACTATGTCAATTTGTTTCTTCTTTTAACTCTTTTTATCCTGTATGTTCACAAAAAATACATAAACATTTAAGTCAATTACATTACCTATACTCAATACTCTCTTTAATTTACGGGTAATATCTCACAGAAAATTAGAATTAAATGTAACCATTTCGATTATTGCTCCGATAGTATAATTGTAATAGAATATCCTATGTCTTGCTTCAGTTTACCGATGTATTCCTCGCTTTACAGTCTCTTGCTAAAAGAGAATTAATTTAGCACAAACAACGGAAGCTTTTATTAAAACTAATAATATTTTGAGTAGGTACCGCCCACTATCAGCTTTGGTTGCAGTAATCTTAATTTTCCGTAAAAGATCTCGCTGAGATGGTAATTAAGGAAAATTCTCTACTTAATAATAGATATAATTTCTTTACCAAATGAGTACAAAAAAACAGCTGCTTTGATTCTCACAGCTGTTTCCGCACATATTACATACCGGTTTTATATTTCTTTTCACTCGAAGAGGTGCTTTTACTATCAAGCTTCGCTTTTTTTTCGCGCCATTCCTCTTTTACATACTCCATTGGAATTGCATCAACGGTTTGTTCACTTTCAAATTTATCAAAAAGGCTTTCGTTTTCTGTCGGATACTAATCAGGCTTGTCTATGTTTATTTGTTAATCTTGAAGCTTCATATGAATCTTATGAGGTTTTAATTGATCATAATACAGAATTCACAGGTGATATAACTAGTATGGAAAAATTAAAAGAAAAATTTGATAAAGATGACAAGTTCGATGCTAGCCTATGGGTAAAAGATAAAGGCAAAAATAGCGACATCAACTATAAGGTAGTCACGAAGATAAATATATTAGTATAGAAGAATCTTAACTTCCACTAGCAACAATAATCAATTGATATTAAACTAAGAATTACAAAAAGCTAATCACTTTTATCTTTCGAAAACGCAACGTATTGTCTTATTTACTATTAAAAAGCGTATAATAAAACTTCCCCTTCATAAATCGGCGAATTAACTAATGCAGAAAGCTTATACCTCATTATTTCTGCTGCTTCCTAGGGTTTAAGTGAACCCTTCAGCTGTATCAACGTTTAGGCACTGGCATTCTATCGTGAACATCTAATGTAACATCGTTTAGTTTTGTCGTTATAATCGTGCAGGTTGCAGTGGATTCCCATCTTCCTTCCACACACCATAAAAAACTAGCAAAAGTAAAAGGTATTTTATCTTTTCTTTAAATTAATATAAAGAAGGACTTATCTCTAAAAGGCTAAAATTCTGCTTTGTATCTCGATATTCCCACCATTCTTTATCATAGCCAACAAAGCCCGCCTCTTTCATAGCCTTATCCATTATCTTATAATATTTTTCTTGCTCACTATTACGCTTATAATTTCTATAAGCTTTTGATGAAAATTCATCGAATTTACTTTGCATAGGTACTTCTTTTCCATTTTTCAAGAAACATATAGTCATATCAATTGTAGCACCCAGTTGATGCCCCCTAATATTTGTTGGATCAGGCTTTGCCACAAACTTAGAATTAGGATACGCTTTCCATAATGTTTCTTGTGCCGCATAAGGACGATATGCATCCCAAATCTTGATTGTATAACCTTTCTTTTTTAATATTGCATTAGCTTTAGCTAATTTTTCTGCCGAACTTTTTCTTAAAATTGCTTGATTGAAATTATATATTCTTTTACCAGTAAAGTTACTTTTCGTATTATATTTTAAATCTACTATAATACTCTTATCTAAATTTTTCACATTAGTAAATTCTGAACTTTTCTGATTTGATTTTTGCATAACATATTTATTACTTACATATCCTGTCTTCTTATTAAAATTAATCTTATACCATCCGCCGGATGTTTTACTTATGACTGTAATTTTTGTTCCCTTTTTTACAGTTCCAATAGATTTGTAATTAGTTCCCGCTCCATTTCTAACATTTAAGGAGCTTGCCATTACAATATAAGAAGTTTTACTTGATGTGGAACTTTTGCTTGATGTTGATCCAGAAGATTTATTTGATGTTGAATTGCTAGAAGGCTTGTTTACTTTTACATAGCTACCACTAACGTATCCGGTTTTACCCTTATAAGTGATTTTGTACCAACCATTTGATTCCTTTTTCTGTACAGTGAGTTTCGTATTTTTCTTAACGGAACCAATCACTTTATTTTTCGTACTTTTACCACTTCGGACATTTAGGGTGCTTGCTGTCACCGTATATGTAGTTTTGCTTGAGGTTGAGGCTTTTGAAGTAGAGCTACTTGATGAAGTGGTTTTTTTAACGTATGAGCCGCTGACATAACCTGTTTTATTTTTGTATTTAATTTTATACCAGCCATTAGACTCTTTCTTTTGGACACTTAATTTTGTTCCTTTTTTTACTGAACCAATTATTTTATTTTTCGTACTTTTTCCGCTACGGACATTTAACGTGCTTGCTGTTACAGTATAGGTTGTTATACTCGCTGCTTCAACTGTTAATGGTTTTGCAATGAATTCCTCTCCTGTAACAAACCCAGAACTTATTACCAAGACTGTTACTAGAATTACAATAGGTTTTTTCCATTTTTTCAATACATCTCACTTCCTTTCTCAATTTGTAATTTTTACAATTAAAAGGACATAATCTAATTCAAATTATTTTTCTCATTATTTATGTCCTCAATTAATATTTTCCTAATCCAGATTCAGGTGTTTGAATAATAACAGGGTTCTTATCAGGTTTTAGCCATTTTAATATATTTGATACATTTGTTTTGGATGTAGCAGTACATCCAAGCGTGTATCCAGACTTTCCTGCTACATGAAAGAATATAGCACTACCTTTGCCCGCAACTGGTTTATTTGTATTGTAATTAATAACAAAGCCCAGGTCATATTCTGCGATATTCATTTTCTCCGCACTCTTCCATCTTCCTTTGTTTTTTGAAGCTTTCTGCCAAGTGTTATAAAGAGAAGACTTCGGATCATCTACCCATACATCATCACTGGTTATTTTCCGATAAGGTAGTTTAGTACCGGGATTAGCTCCACGCCCAAATGCTGTTCCTATTGTGTACTTACCAGTTGGAGAAGCTTTCGAGCTTTCTGACATCTTATCTGTCATTCCATCCTTGCCAACCACTCCAGAAATAGAATGCACTTGTTTCCACTTTCCATTAGCTTTTTCAAATGTACGGATAGTTGCTGATTTCGTACTAGAATTTGCAGCTGTTACTAAAATTACTTGTTGGGATTTCCCAAGTGTCTTCATACTATTCACTTGATCTACTATAGACTTTTTTGCTTGAGTTTTTGTTGTTGATGAGGATACCTTTACGTAAGAACCACTGACATAACCTGTCTTACCTTTAAAGGTAATTTTGTACCAACCATTAGATTCTTTCTTTTGTACAGTTAGTTTTGTATTTTTCTTGATTGAACCAATTACCTTAAACTTTGTACTTTTACCACTTCGGACGTTAAGGGTACTTGCTGTCACTGTATAGGTTGTTTTACTTGAGGTTGAGGCTTTTGAAGTAGAGTTACTAGTTGAAGTGGTTTTTTTAACATACGTTCCGCTGACATAACCTGTTTTATTTTTAAACTTAATCTTATACCAGCCATTAGATTCTTTCTTTTGAACACTTAACTTCGTTCCTTTTTTCACTGTACCAATTACTTTGTTTTTTGTACTTTTACCGCTTCGGACATTTAACGTGCTTGCAGTTACAGTATAGGTTGTTGTACTCGTTGCTTCAACGGTTAATGGTTTTGTAAACAATCCCTCTCCTGTAATAAAGCCCGAACTTATTACTATGGATGTAACCAAAACCGCAATTGGCTTTTTCCATTTTTTCAATTAATTCACTTCCTTTCTATTTGTCTCTATCATTCTAACAACTTTTTCTCACTAAAAATGCATAATTCTACAATGTTCGCAAATTTGTAAGATTTACAGCACCATCTTTCACCATGTGTCACTTCCTTTCCTTGCAAGATATGGATATATATACTGGATTTTCTTTAAGGTACTTTTAGAAACTGGAATGAGAAAAGGCGAAGCAGCTGCTTTAACTTGGGATGATATCGACTTAGAAGAAGGAACGATAAGTATTACTAAAACTCTAGATTTCCAAGCTAAAAATAATGAAGTGCTGTTTGGAGATACTAAAACCTATCACTCTTTCCGTACAATATCAATTAGAAAAGGCTTAATAAAGGATTTAACATTCCATAGAGAATATCAAAATCAAAATAAATTAATATTAAAGGATAATTATATACATGAACTTGATTTAGTCTTATGCAGAAATAACGGAAACTTCATGCCAAAATCAAGCTTATTTAATGCGATGGAAAGGATTTTAAAAAAGGGAGACTTAGATCAAATACCGATACGTGCACTTCGCGTTTCTCATGCTTTATTACTACCTGATTAAGGCAAGCATTAACTATATAGAAAAAAGACTTGGTCATAAAAACTACCAAGTCACTGTTGATATATATACATATTTCTAAGAAAATCGAGAAAGACACCTTTGAAAAATATGAAAACCATATGGGTAATGTTTTAGGTCATTAGATATTTCGGGGGGCATTTTTGGGGCGTTTGTTCGTCTGCAAAAAGCAACTCTTAAAACCCCCTATTATTAGAACTCAAAACCCACTTATATGCAACGAATTCCAAACCCAGAAGTACTGCTAATACTCTACTATAATCCCTAGATCTCTTTCCCTTCGTCTTTCTAGCGGAGATAAAACTATTAAATTCACTAAATTGTAATAAAATTTTATGTAAATAGTATTATGAAACTATTTTCTAATACTTTATTACAGAATTCTAAAACTAAATAAATTGACTGAAAAATATGATAATATATCACGTACCGGTTCATTAATCTGTTTTAAAAGTCGGAGGGGAAATAATTTGTTTAAGAAAATATCTACTTTTGCCTGAGCTGTCTTTATAATTGGAGTCAGTTTTAACTCAATAAGCAGCTATTCTATAATCAAGTGATATTACAACTTAATTCAATTAAGGAGCAGATAAAGAACGATAAAAACATGACAGAGGACGAAAAACAGCACTTTAGTTTGCAAGGGACAGATATTGTCGAAGAATTTTTAGCAAATGATCCAGACTTGGTTGCTGACAAAACCTCTACTAAATTAATAGTTTAAATGAAATTGACAGTCTTTTATATGATGTTGCAAAACAAAAAGGAAATACTGCATTCGGTAAGGAATCTAAAGGAAGTGCGTCAAGAGCTAAAAGCAGTTGGAGTGGAAAAAGTGATATCTTGATAAGTTTTAAGGCTAAAACAGGTGGTTTTGCTCATGGTCATGCTGGTATCTTAAGTACAACTAAAGATAAAGTAATTGAAGCGCTCCCTAAATCAGGAGTTGTACCTCAATCTGCCACAAAGTATTGGTCAACCGTTTCTGATGAACAACAATATTATGTAAGAAATGCACCTGATAAATCATATATCAATGCTGTAAATTATGTAACGAATCACAATGGTATTGCTCAAAATTAGTTTATAAAGCTTGGAAGTCTGCTGGATACAGTATTGGAGGTGGTGAACCAATATTAATAACTGTTTTACCTTATGATATAGCTGCAGATTATGACACCGTTTCATATAAAAAAAATCCATACTAAGTAACCTTGATAATCGTGTGCAATAACTGTACACGATTATCTGTTTAAATGCTTTTCTATATTATCCTGACGGAAGGAGAATGATATGAAGTTTTTCCTAGTAATTTCACTTGTATTTACACTAAGTAGTTGTATCCAATTAGAAAAACCTGTAACTGATATAAGAAAGTTTGCTTTAGAAAAAAATAACGGTTATTTGCTATTTCATTTCCATACACCTTTTACCCAAGATGGATATATAAAACAGATTGACTTAAATGGAAATGAAATTCAAAAGTACAATATAGAAGATTCACTCTTCGCTCCTTCAGATGTATTTAAATTTGATAACAATTTTTATTTTGCCAGCGGTGCATATTCAAATGACAATAAAGTTATTAATTATAATCCCCAAACAAAGAAAATGAGTTTGATAGAAACAAAACAAAAAAAATATATAGAAAAGTATTTTAAAAAAAGTAATTCTGAATATATAATAACTATTCTTGATTCCAATAATCAGAATGAATATTGCGATATTACTTTAAAAAAATGCAATTACTTATCAGAAGCATTCAGAACACATGATATAACCGTACTAGAAAATTATGTAATTGCGGTAGGTATAAACAAATCTGCAATTAATGATCAAAAAGGTATCTTACAAATTAAAAAAATGGATAGTAACTTTAAACCTTTAGAAGAAATACACTTGGATAATATGCCTAATTATTTTACTTATACTAGTCCAGATGAAAAACTTTATTTATTTATGTTCAATGGAGATATAGTTAGTATAGACAGCGACTTAAATATCAAAAAATTTCCATTCTATTCTTTCGCTCCCTTTTCTGGTAACCCTAAGATTATAACTTATAATAAAAATGTTAGCATAGACAATAACACAATACTAATAAACTTTAAACTAAATGATGAAGATAAGTCCTATCTAGCTAAATTAAACTTTGATAAAGCTACACCTACGATGCAAATCATTTCTAGTAATACAGATGAACAAATATTAAATGTTGATGACTCAAAACCCGAAGTATATACACGTTCATACGTAAATGATAAAACAATAATTACAGTAAGAGATATTACTACTCTGAAAGTAATAAAAACTATCCTACTAGAAAGTGACGATCCAATTTATTTTGTAGATAATATTGAATAATAAAGTGATAAAATTCAACAGATTTGAAAATGTATTCATCTCATGACCACTAGTTTATTGGATATTCAGGGTTAGGATATTAGCAATTGCTCAAAAAACAACTTTATAAATAAGAAAAGCCCTGACACCAACAGTGTCAAGGCTTCTTCCTCTTAGTACATTTCCATGTACTGGTCACGTTCCCATGGATGCACTTGTGTGCGGAACATATCCCACTCAATCTCTTTAGCTTCTACAAAGTGTACGAAAATATGCTCTCCTAAAGCGTCAATCATTGTTGGATTTTGCTTTAGTTCTGTTAATGCGTCTGCAAGTGTTGATGGCAAATCAACGATGCCTTCTGCAAGGCGTTCTTCTTTGCTCATGATGTAAATGTTGCGGTCTACTGGTGCTGGCGGAGTCAATTCGTTTTTGATTCCGTCAAGGCCTGCTGTCAGCAATGCTGCCATAGCTAGGTATGGGTTTGCTGCTGGGTCTACGCTGCGAACTTCTACGCGTGTGCTTAGACCGCGTGATGCTGGAATACGCATTAATGGTGAACGGTTGCGTGCTGACCATGCAACATAGCATGGTGCTTCGTAGCCTGGCACCAAACGCTTGTAAGAGTTTACTGTTGGGTTGGTGATAGCTGTGAAGCTTGTTGCATGCTTATTGATTCCAGCGATGAATTGAAGAGCTGTTTCGCTCATTTCTAATTCTGTGTTTGGATCGTAGAATGCGTTTTGACCGTTCTTGAATAAGGAAAGGTTACAGTGCATTCCTGATCCGTTTACGCCGAACAATGGTTTTGGCATGAATGTTGCATGCAATCCGTGTTTGCGTGCGATTGTTTTTACAACCAATTTAAATGTTTGGATTTGGTCACATGCTGTGATGGCATCCGCGTATTTGAAATCGATTTCGTGTTGTCCTGGAGCTACTTCATGGTGAGATGCTTCAATTTCGAAGCCCATTTCTTCAAGCTCAAGCACGATATCGCGGCGGCAGTTTTCACCAAGGTCTGTTGGCGCAAGGTCGAAATAGCCTCCGTTATCGTTTAATTCAAGGGATGGTTGCCCTTTTTCATCCAATTTAAACAGGAAGAATTCTGGTTCAGGCCCTAAGTTGAAATCAGTAAAGCCGAGGTCTTCCATTTCTTTAAGTACGCGGCGCAAGTTGTTGCGCGGGTCCCCTTCGAATGGTGTACCGTCTGGATTGTAAATATCACAGATTAGTCGTGCAACTTTTCCTTTTTCTGCTGTCCATGGGAAAACTACCCATGTGTTCAAATCTGGATACAGATACATGTCTGATTCTTCGATTCTTACAAATCCTTCGATGGAAGAGCCATCAAACATCATTTTGTTATCAAGGGCTTTATCAAGCTGGCTGATTGGAATCTCAACATTCTTGATAGTTCCTAAAATATCCGTAAATTGAAGTCGAATGAATTTTACATTGCTTTCTTGTGCAAAACGTTTGATATCCTCTTTCGTATAGTTCTTTGCCACGGCTATTTCCTCCTCTTAGTCCCTTTAATATCTATCTCTGAAAAAATCGAGATCCTCCCTGTCCCATTGAATTGCCGCCATTATTAAAACGTCCAGCATTCAACAGCTCCTTGCGCAAAAGTTTACGCAAGTCTTCATCTGTAAGCTCTCTGCGAGCCTTTTCAGCTTCTTTCTTTACATCTTCTGTAAGTACTTGCTTTTCCTTCACTGAGAATATTTGTTTAATTCCAGCGAGGTTAACACCTTGATCGATTAGATCCTTAATTTCCAATAGTTTGTCAATATCCGTTAAGGAAAAAAGTCTTCTGTTGCCATCCGTTCTTGCTGGAGCAATTAATTCGTGTTCTTCGTAGTAGCGAATTTGTCGAGCGGACAGCTCCGTTAACTGCATGACAATACTAATTGGGAATAGAGGCATCGACCGACGAATTTGACTACCAGACATAGCGATTCGGCTCCTTTAGATTAAATTTACCCAATTTCATTATAGTTTTCGAGAGATTTATTGTCAACAAATGTTACAATTTCTAACCTCTGGATGCAGCTCTTTTTTTAAATTGTTATTAGCTTTTGTTCAAGCAGTCTGTTTACTGCCATACAAACAGCGATTTTCACATGCGAATATGTCAATCCACCCTGCACATAAGCAACATATGGTGGTCTGATTGGACCATCAGCAGTAAGCTCAATGCTCGCACCTTGAATGAATGTTCCTGCTGCCATGATTACATCGTCTTCATATCCTGGCATATAGTTAGGATATGGCGTTACATGGGAGTTTACAGGAGATGCGAACTGCACTGCCTGGCAGAATGCGACCATTTTATCCTTATCATCAAATTGCACAGCTTGAATTAAATCTGTGCGCGGTACATTCCATTTCGGCGATGAATTCATGCCGAGTTTTTCTAAGATTGCCGCTGTAAACACGGCACCCTTTAAGCTTTGGCCGACAACATGGGGCGCAAGGAAGAATCCTTGGTACATTTCCTGCAGGCTGTATAGAGAGGCTCCTGCCTCCGCTCCGATTCCCGGTGATGTCATACGGTAAGAGCAGGCTTCTACAAACTTCTCTTTCCCGACGATATAACCGCCTGTTTTGGCAATGCCGCCACCTGGGTTCTTAATTAACGATCCTGCCATCAAATCAGCGCCAACATGGCAAGGCTCTAGAGCTTCTACGAATTCACCGTAGCAATTGTCCACGAATACGACTACATCTGATTTAAGCTCTTTAACAAAAGCAATCATTTCCTTAATTTCTGCAATCGTGAATGACGGTCTTGTTGCATAGCCTTTTGAACGCTGGATGCCGATCATCTTCGTATTGCTTTTAATGCTTGCTGCAATACTCTCAAAATCCGGGCGGCCGTCCTCTTTCAAGTCAACACTGTTATACGAAATGCCGAATTCCTTTAATGACCCTGTGCCATTTCCTCTGATTCCGACGATTTCCTCTAAAGTATCATAAGGTTTTCCTGTAATATAAAGCAGTTCATCCCCAGGACGAAGCACACCGAACAAGGCAATGCTGATTGCATGAGTGCCCGAGATAATTTGAGGACGGACAAGTCCTGCTTCACCGCCGAACACTTCTGCATAGATTCTTTCAAGTGTGTCTCTGCCAAGATCATCATAGCCGTAGCCTGTAGACGGGATGAAATGAGATTCACTCACTCTGTTATTTTGGAAGCTTTGCAGAACTCTAAATTGATTTTCATCAATGCGCTCATCGATTTTTTTATGAACCTCTTTAACTTGTTCCTCTACCTCTCCGACAAGTACTCGGAGTTTATCGCCAAATGTTAATTGATCGTACATTTCTGTTCTCCTATCGTGTTGCTTTATAAGCTTTTAACTGTCCTGACAAGCTGCTGTCATGTAAACAATAGCCTTTACATGAGTATTGCTGCTCCTCTTCTTCAAAGGCAAGGCTTCTTAGGATAGTCTCATTTTTCAGCTGTGCCAGCAGCTTGCCGTTGCTTGCTGGAACGACAACTTCATAATATTCCATATTCTTGATCATCGTGTCTTCAATTCTCTGTTTCAGACTCATTCTGTCGTCAGCATTCAAAGCGCTGATTTCAATGCTGTCGAGCTTAGAGCTTGGCACGAAATCTGAATGAACAAGATCACGCTTGTTGTAAACAGTAATTTGCGGAATTGCCGGAATTTCCAAGTCTGCAAGCAGTTTATGCACTGTTTCTTCATGCTGATAATATTCTTCATTCGACATGTCGACAACATGCAGCAGCAAATCTGCTTCTCTTACTTCCTCTAATGTGGAACGGAAGGCAGCGACAAGCGTTGTTGGCAAGTCTTGAATAAAACCAACTGTATCAGTAATAAGCGCGCTGAAGCCGCTCGGCAAGATCAGCTTCCTTGTCATTGGATCAAGTGTCGCAAACAGAATATTCTCTTCAAAGGAATCAGCTTCTGCCACGCGGTTAAACAGTGTTGATTTACCAGCGTTTGTATAGCCGACAAGCGCAATTTGGAAGGTTCTGTTGCGTTTTCTTCTTTCCCGGTATCTGTCACGATGCTCCACAATGACATTTAATTGGCTTTTAATATCATCAATTCTGCGGCGGATATGCCGTCTGTCTGATTCGAGTTTTGTTTCACCAGGACCTCTTGTACCGATACCGGCACCGAGTCTGGAAAGCTGGAGTCCTTGTCCGCCAAGGCGCGGCAGCAAATATTGCAGCTGCGCAAGCTCGACTTGCAGCTTACCTTCCTTTGAACGGGCTCTGCCTGCGAAAATGTCCAAAATTAATTGGGTTCTGTCTATGATACGTGCTTCAATGTTTTTTGAAAGATTGCGGACTTGGCTTGGGGACAGTTCATCATTAAAAATAATGATATCTGCATCCAACTCTTCAGCCAATGTCTCCAATTCTTCGACTTTCCCTTTACCTATGTATGTTGAAGGATGGATCCTGTCTCGATTTTGTGTCAAGGAAGCGACAACTTCACCGTGTGCGGTTTCCGTCAAGGAAGCGAGTTCTTCCATTGAATATTCAAATCTTGCTGTGTCATCTGTCGTTTGACAGCCAACAAGAATAACTTTTTCTGTCGATTCTTTTGTTTCGTTCAAAAGAAAACCCTCTTTCTACCTTTTAAGATTATTATAGCAAAAATAACGCTTACTTTCCTGTTCCTGCAACTAGTAGTATGCGATTATTTCTCCTTTAATAAACACGCTTCGCCACTCGCATTCCTTTACAGTAGCATATTACTTGTCAGAAAAACAGCATTTTTTCACAGCCTAACTATTCCTATTAAAACAGACATAAAAATACGAATATATATAAGAAAAACAGGAACATTAAGTTTCCTGTTCCTGTTTTTAGCCTTGTTTAGAAGCCGTTATTCATGAAGGGCATCTCTTCTTTTTGAATGGCTGCTCCTTCGTAAATAAGATCATTGCTTCTCAATGTCATCAGCTCATGCTTGTCATAGTTGCCCTGCATAAGCAAGCGCATGCTTTGAGCACGGATAGACTTTTCTAAAACATTGCGGATATACCTGCCGTTTGAGAAGCTCCGTCCATTTTGCACAGTTCGTACATAGGTCAAGTGTGTTTTCAATGATTTTTCTGCTTCATGGCTCAATGTATACTCCCGCTCAACCAGCATTCTTTTGCCGATTTCCATCAGCTGGTCTGTCGAGTAATCTGGGAAATCGATGACTAAAGGAAAACGAGAGTGAAGTCCCGGGTTCAATGATAAAAAGAAGTCCATTTCCCGTGAGTATCCTGCCAGAATTAAAATAAAGTCATGCTGTTTATCTTCCATATGCTTAACAAGTGTATCGATTGCTTCCTTGCCAAAATCTTTTTCCCCACCCCTGCCTAAGGAGTACGCTTCATCAATAAACAAGATGCCGCCAAGGGCCTTTTTTACAAGATCTCTTGTTTTTTGGGCGGTATGACCAATGTATTCTCCGACAAGATCGGCTCGTTCTGCTTCAATTAAATGTCCCTTAGACAGAACATTCATTTTTTGAAACAACTTGCCAATCAAGCGGGCGACTGTCGTTTTGCCGGTGCCGGGGTTTCCTTTGAACATCATATGAAGAGCTTGCTTGCCTGCCTTCAGACCATGCTCCTCTCTTTTTTTATTTACATAAATCCAGGCATATATTTCTTTAATCATTTTTTTCATTTCGTCCATGCCGACAAGACTGCTTAACTCTTCTTCTATTTCCTTAAGTGCGCTATGCTCACTAGTCATTTTTTTCGGTATCGATTCAGCTTCTGGCAATTCCTTTGGAAGAACCTTCTTTTTCTGCGAATTGATCACAACACTTATCTGTCCATTATTCTTCATCCGGATCGGATGCTCCAAAAGCCACACCTCCTAACGTGGATATGCCTAATTGGCATAAGGCATGTTCGCCTGTTTCTTTTACTCCATAAGTAATATATATTCATGAGTTGACTCATTCATTAGTGAAATTTTAGATATTTACTAAAGTTAAGGGGAAAAAGACGAGTGAAGGGAAGGGAAAGTGAGACTCCTATTTACACAAATGAGACAGCGAAGACAATTACTGCAAGCTTTTTTTTAAAAAAAATTCCAGGCTTTACGCCTGGAATTTTCTTATGCTTGTGTGCCTTCCAGATCAATCTGGACGTTCTTTTGCGGTGCAAAAGTTGAAATAGCATGCTTGTATACTAACTGTTGCTTTCCTTCAGATTCAAATAAAACAGTGAAGTTGTCGAAGCCTTTTATAAGTCCGCGAATTTGAAAACCGTTTAGTAAGAACACTGTTACACTAGTACCATCTTTACGTAATTGATTTAAAAATTGATCTTGGATATTTACTGATTGCTTCATGAAAATCCTCCTCTTTTCTCTCTGTTATTATGTATTCGCTTATTTTTTTAGCATTCCTTCTACATAGTGCGAAATTTCCATTATTTTTTTAGAAATGTCATTTGAAATGACACTATCTGTCATATCAAACCATTTTACACTCATTTTATTGCGAAACCAAGTCAATTGCCTTTTGGCATATCTTCGCGAATTTTGCTTTAATTCAGCGATTGCATCTTCCAATGTTGATCTATCTTCTAAGTACTTATATATTTCCTTATACCCGATCGCTTGGATGGATTGGCAATCTTTAAGGCCTGCATCATAAAAATGCTTCACCTCAGCGAGCAGCCCTTCAGCCATCATTTTATCAACACGGCTGTTAATTCTTTCGTATAGGAGCTCTCTGTCCATCGTTAAGCCAATAATGGCTGCATCATAAAGCATTTCCGGGCTTTGGTTTTCTTGAAGCTCTGAGACAGGTTTGCCTGTAACATGATAAACTTCCAGCGCTCTAATGACCCTGCGGACATTATGATGATGGATGCTTGCTGCTGTTGCCGGATCGACCTGTTCGAGCATATTATGTACCTCTAAAGTGCCTTTTTGTTCGGCAAGTGCTTCTAATGATTTCCGATAGTCTAAATCTGTAGGCGCTTCTTGAAATTGATAGTCATACAGCACCGATTGAATATATAGGCCTGTGCCGCCGACAATAAAGGGAAGCTTTCCGCGGCTTTTAATTTCCTCAATCTTGCTGCGGACTAGTGTTTGAAACTCAGCTACAGAAAAGGCTTCATCTGGATTGACAATATCAATCAGATGGTGAGGAATACCTACCATTTCTTCCTCTGTAATCTTAGCTGTTCCGATATCCATTCCTTTATAGATTTGCATCGAATCGCCGCTGATGATTTCTCCATTGAATCTTTTAGCCAATTCAATGCTTAAGTTCGTTTTCCCAACAGCTGTTGGACCAATTAATACGATTATTTTTTCCTTATCTGTCAAACCATTCAACTGCCTTTTTTAACTTTTTAGCACAAGTAATCTTGACTTTGTTTATTGTACCATAAATGCTTGCCATAGTTTAACATCTAACCATTATTGCCTGGGTTTTGCGGAAATATACCAAGATTTGAGGCTTAATCTGTGATAATTTCTTTATTATTTGTTCCAAGAATAACAATTTTATAAGGGTCATCACCAGTGACTTCTTTTATTTTTTTGTTTTCCAAAAATATAGCAATACTTCTTTTTACTTCTCGGGCAATTTTCTCTCTGTCCTTGTCAGCATTAGTCAATTGCAGATTTATTTCTATTTTCATTATTCCGCCAGTAGAATATATGTTGATATTTTGGAATAAGTATTCTTCTTCCATAAGAAAAGCTGTGTTTATAAAGTATCCGACATTATTCCAGCGGCCTTGTTTTTCTTGTTCCTTATAGCTGTATTCTTCGAAAATTAGTTTCCGCTTATCTTCGTACTCCTCCAGCACAGTTTCAGCAATATTTTTAACTTTTTGTTTTTTGTCTGCTTCTAGTTCCGTCGGAATATGGATATACCAGGCGTCAGCTGTCCAAAAGACCCAAGAACCATAGCCCCCCATTTCTACATCGATTTTATTTAATAGCTTGTCCGTTATTTCAGATGAAATGTCTGTTTCTTCGTCTGCCTCTGCGTCAACCTCCTCTATGTCCGCTTCCTCCATTACGTAAAATTGTGGTTCTAAATAATAGGAAAGGTTTCTTTCTTTCATTTCATTTTCAACCATTGTGATAATATCCTTTTGCTTCGCTTCGTTTTCTTTCCCTTCTATGTCCAAATAAGCATATTCGACCTGACTATCTATGTAAAAACTCACATTTTCAAAACCAGCTTCACTAATTATCTCAGCAATTTCATTTTCTATTTCTGTTATTCTGCTTGACTCGTTATATAACTTCATTAAATCGAGACCAGGCTTAACCTCTGCTTCCGCTTTAAGCGTCTCATTAACTGTACCACCAAGAAACAGAAACAAAAGCACAGCAGCCACTGACAGCAGCCGTTTTTTCTTGAAAGCATGCTTTTGTTCGTCATTATTTAAAGAGGATATCTCTATATCTCTCCATTCATTTCGCCACTGCTGCTGCAAATTTTGAGAATTTTCAATTGCAAACGAAGAAGACTTCCAAATTGGCAGCACAGTCATTAGTTGCTGCTTCCCTTCTTTTTCAGAGCAACCCATAATTTTCGCAAGTTGTCGGATATTAAAACCTTTATAATAATACAGCACGAGCAGCAATCTTGCTGGTTTGTCCACTTTCTGCAAACTCAGGGACAAAGGCTTGTTTTTTCTATATTCCCTATCATGGTCTTTCTGTTTATATGGTGTATTTTCTAATTGTTTGCAGAACAGTTTTAGCAGTGTTAGTTCAGACGTGATGGGAAAAAGAGCGTTTCTTGCTTCCTTTTTTGTTTCTTCTATTAAAAAGGCAGCTTCCGCTTCCTCATCCGCCACCATTCTTGCAATTATTTTAAGCTCTTGATATAGGAAAGTGATCTCTGCCTGCTTTTTATTCATACTCGCCAATCCACTACTCCCTTTCTATTAAACAATTCCAACTCTTAAAACGATAGTTTTGTATAGAATTCCATCATTACCATTTTATAGGGAGGTTAAAGAAAAGTCATTAAATTGTGACATTTTAAATAAAAAACTGTTTTCCTCGCGCATGAAGGAAAACAGTTAGGAAGAATGATATTTTTAGATTTTCAGCATTCTGTCTAATGCTAGCTTTGCCAGTTTTGCAACCCCTTCTTCCACAACAATACGATTGCTCTCAAATCCGTCCTCAACTGACTCAAGACACCACACAAAATGCGGCAAGTCAATACGATTCATGGTCAGGCATGCGCACATATATGGATTTAAGCTGATAATATGCTTGTCAGGATGTTGGTGCATGATTCTGTTCACTAGGTTCATTTCTGTGCCAACCGCAAAGGAGCTGCCTGGTGTTGCTTTTTCTATTTCGGTGATAATGTAATTGGTTGAGCCTGCCATATCGGAAAGGGCAACGACTTCACGGCTGCATTCTGGATGAACAATTATTTTCATGTCAGGATGCTGTTTTCTTACTTGCTCGATATTTTTTGTCGTGAAGTTTTCATGCACAGAGCAATGCCCTTTCCACAGGATTACCTTTACTTTTTCTATGTCGCCCTCATATTGTAAGCTGCTTTGAATCGGGTCCCAAACAGCCATGCTATCAAGGGGGATGCCGAGCTTATATGCTGTGTTTCTGCCTAAATGCTGGTCTGGCAAAAACAAGAGCCTTTCCTTTTGGGTTAGAGCCCACTCTACCATCTTTTCGGCATTGGAGGAGGTTACTGTCGCACCGCCGTGTTCTCCGACAAATGCTTTAATGGCGGCTGTTGAATTGACGTATGTTAATGGGATAATCGTATCGCCAAATTGGGCCTGTAGCGCCTCCCACGCCCGATTTGTTTGATGGATGTCTGCCATATCAGCCATTGAGCAGCCTGCTCTCATGTCAGGCAAATACACCTTTTGCTCATTCGTTGTCAAAATATCGGCTGTTTCTGCCATAAAGTGGACACCGCAAAAGACGATAAACTCAGCCTTTCGGTTTGCGGCAGCCACTTGAGCTAGTTGGAGACTGTCTCCTGTTGCGTCGGAAAACTGGATAACCTCATCTTTCTGATAATGATGTCCTGGAACAAACAATCGGTCACCAAGCTTCCGTTTTACAGCCCAGGCTCTTTCTTCCAGTTCTGTCACGTTCATGGTTAAATAATGTTCTGGTATTTGTCTTTTGTTTGCCTGAAGGCTCTCTAGTAAGTTCATAAGCTATCTCCCCCTCCTATTTTCTCTAGTCCAGTTTTACTTGGACGCTAATATCTAGCGCTTGTGCAGAATGTGTTAAAAAGCCTAGTGAAATATAATCAACACCACAATCTTTATAGGAAGCTAAATTGGCTAATGTTATGCCGCCAGACGCTTCTGTTGTCACTGTTTCCGGAACATGTGTAATCCAATCTGCTATTTCAGCAGGTGTGCGGTTGTCAAACATGATTACATCTGCTCCTGCTGCAAGTGCCTCTGTCATTTGTGCAAATGATTCTGTCTCTACTTCCACCTTAACCATATGGCCAATAGAATTTTTGACTGCCCGAACGGCCTCCGTAATACTGCCAGCAAAAGCAATATGGTTATCCTTTATCATGACGGCATCGTATAAACCAAACCGGTGATTAAATCCGCCCCCGACTGTGACGGCGTATTTTTCAAGCATTCTTAGGCCTGGTGTCGTTTTTCTTGTATCGCATATTTTTGTATAGCCGCTGTTAAGTGCTTCAACTGCCTTGTTTGTAATGGTAGCTATACCGCTCATTCTCTGAATCAGATTAAGAATAACTCGCTCTCCTTTCAGCAAATGGACAACAGCGCCACTAACGGTTGCAATTGGCTGACCAGGCTCCAGTTTTTGACCGTCTTCTACATGCAGTTGGATCTTGATTGAGTTATCAAGAATAAGAAAACCTTGTTCAATTATGTCTGTTCCGCAAAAAATGCCACTTGCTTTGGACAGGAATATAATTTCTCCTGTTTGTTTCTTTGGAAAAATGATGTCTGTTGTTAAGTCCCGATCGCCAATATCCTCCATAAAAAATTGTTCAAGTTGCTGTCGCAATTTTAGCTGATTCATTTGCCACACCCTTTTCTTCGTATCGATTTAAAATGATTGTTTTCTTTCTCCAGCTGTCTGATTCTTGTGGATAATCACTGCGATAGTGACCGCCTCTGCTTTCTGTCCTTTGCAAAGATGCCTTTGTGATTAACTGTGCTGTCAGCACCATGAAGTATGTCTCATACTCTTCCTTGGTGTAATTGGTTGTATGCTCTTCTCCTTTTTCCCCGCGCAGCAAAGACTCTAACCAAAATAAATGGTCTTGCAGTTTTTGCTCTGTCCTCACAATCCCGACTGCTTCCATCGTTCTTTTTTGCAGTTCCTTTCTGCTGGGAAGCTTAGTCACATAGTGCTGGCGGGAAGCCGCTTCCTTCCAGGCAGAAGTTATACAGGGCTGTTCATTCAGCCGGTTCGCCAGCTCGCTGCCCATATACAGTCCTTCAAGCAAAGAATTGCTGGCTAAACGGTTAGCACCGTGCAAGCCAGTGCAGGCTGCTTCGCCAAGTGCATAAAGGCCGTTAATCGATGTTCTGCCCCCTAAATCTGTTTCAATTCCGCCCATTAGGAAATGGCAGCCTGGAGCAACCGGAATTCTGTTTCGTCGCAAATCAACGCCATGCTGCTGACATAAAGAGGAGATGGCGGGGAAACGGGCTGTAAAGTTTGGTACAGTCGATATATCTAAATAAACAGATTCCCCTGCTTGTAAGTATCGATAAATCTCCTGTGAAACGATATGTCTTGGAGCTAAGTCGCCTAAAGGATGGACTCCCTCCATAATCCGAACTCCCTTTTCATTTACAAGCACCGCACCTTCTCCTCTGACCGCTTCAGAGACAAGCCCTGCGGTTTTGCCATTTAAATACAGCAAGGTCGGATGGAATTGAATAAACTCCATGTCTGCGATATTCGCTCCTGCCAAATAAGCGAGCGCTATGCCGTCGCCTGTAATAGTTTGGGCATTTGAGGTATATTCATAAACCTGGCCGCAGCCTCCCGTGGCAATAATTGTCTGGTCTGCATAAAAGCTTTTCTCTGTACCATCATCCAGAATGCCTTTTGCACCAATGCAGCTGCCGCATTCTGACAGAATCAGCTCATGAACTAACACGTTTTCCGTCACCTTTACATGCGACGGCATCGTTGCTGCGAGGAACTCCATTACCTTTTTCCCTGTCTCATCTCCCCCGCTATGGACAATTCGTTTTTTCGAATGAGCTCCTTCCATGCCGAGATTCCAGCTCCCTGTGACATCTTGATCAAATTGACAGCCCGCTGCCGCCAAATCATGGAGAAGAATTGGTGCCGCACTGGTTACCTTTTTGACAGCATCGGCATGGTTGTGGAATCTGCCTGCTTCCAAGGTGTCAAGGGCGTGCAGCTGAAAACTATCATCAGCACTTATGCTTGCGGCAATTCCACCTTGCGCTAAGTAAGAATTGCTGCTGAAAATGGTGCCTTTTGTGAGAATCATCACATTTAAATGTGGAGAAAGCTTCCGTGCCAGCTGTAAGCTAGCCATTCCACTGCCAATTATTAATACATTTACCTTCATCTTTAACCCTCCTGTTTTAACAGGTGTCTTGACACATATATTTACATAGATTTACACTATTGACAAGAGTTTTTTTAGAAAAGTCTTGGAAGGGTGAGGAAATGATTTACTTGGATTATGCAGCAACATGTCCCCTTGATGCAGATGCTGGCAAGACCTATATCGAGGCAGCAAGCGACTATTTTGGAAACAGCAGCAGCCTCCACTCTATCGGCGGAAAAGCAACTGATTTATTGGAAAGCTGCCGGGAGGAAATGGCACGCTTGCTTAGCGTTGAAAGAGTAGGCATATACTTTACAAGCGGCGGAACAGAAAGTAATTTTCTCGCAATCCATGCCCTTTTGTCTGTGAAAAAAAAGGCAGGCAATCATATTATTACAACAGAAAGTGAACATTCTTCTATTCACGGAACGATGAAATGGCTGGAAAAGCAAGGGTACGAGATTACGTATTTGCCACTATCACCTCAAGGAATGGTTGATGCCGATTTGCTGCAAGCTGCTATTAAGCCGGAAACAGTGCTTGTGTCGATTCAGCATGTTAATGCAGAGATTGGGGCAATTCAGCCGATCGCAGCAATCGGCAAAATCTTAAAAGAAAAAGATATCTATTTTCATAGTGATATGGTTCAAAGCTTTGGGAAATTAGATATAAGCTCCATTTCTAATACAGTGGATGCCTTGTCGATTTCAAGCCATAAGTTTTATGGACCAAAGGGAATTGGTTTAGCGTATGTCTCCCCCTTGATTCCATGGACTGGCTTTCTTCCTGGCTCTACTCATGAAAAGGGCTTTAGGGCAGGAACGGTGAACATTGCCGGGATTGCTGCAATGACGACAGCCGCACAAAAATCTGTACGTACATTAGCAGCAGAAAGGGCGCATTATCAAGGATTAAGAGAGATGGTGCAAAAACGGGCAAAACACAATGTTTCATTAACTGTATTTCAGTGTGAACACCAGCTTCCGTCGATTATTGGGATGAGGATTCATGGATTAGAAGGCCAATGGACAATGCTTGAATGCAACAGGAGGGGATTTGCGATTTCAACAGGAAGCGCATGTCAAACAGGACAACAAGCTCCTTCCAAAACAATGAAGGCAATGGGGCTATGTGATGGAAGTGCAAAAGAATTTATTCGCATTTCATTCGGCAGACAAACAAAACCTGCTCATGTGGAAGCCTTTATGGAAACAGTTGAAGCACTTGCAGTAAAATAAAAAAGAGAGGGTCGCTTTTTCAGGCGATTCCCTCTCTCTTGTCCAATGCCTGCCAATAAATCTTCCAGCAAGCCTCGAGCTTTTCTTCTGCTTTTTTTTCTGTATGGTCATAAACGAGCTCAACCATAATACTCATTAGAATACCTGTATAAGCAATAGTCAACGACCTTGCGTCAGGTCCTGTAATTAAATCTTCGTCCAGCCATTTTCTGAAAGATTGCTCAAGCATGTTTTCTTGGAGTACTTCTACCTCAAGCACCTCATCTAAAATCGTTTCATATAGATGGCTTGGCGGAAAGAAGCTCATGCGCAGCCAAAACTTCAAGCTTTGGTTTTCTTCAAACATTTGCTTAACTGCTACTAAATAGCTATATAAAAATGTTTTCGGACTACTATTTTCCGTCTCGCTGAAATAAGCTTGCTTCATCTCAATTTCAGCTGCTTTCGCCTCTCTAAGTACCTCAAGAAACAAAGCGTCCTTACTGCTGAAGTGTGAATAAATGGAAGATTTTTTTATACCGACCTCTTCGGCAATTTTCGAAAGGGAAGCTCCTTCATAGCCAGACTGTGTGAAATACTTGAGGGCTGCTACCTTTAAATCGTCTTTTTTCACCGTACTCCTCCTTTAGCCAATTAACTTTAAGCCGATTGCCGCTGCTAAAATAAGTCCGATGAATAACAGCCTTTTTGCTTCGCGCGGTTCTCCGTACAGGAACATGCCGAGCAGTGCTGAACCGACTGTGCCGATTCCTGTCCAAACACCGTAGGCAGTTCCCATCGGAATAGTGTTCATAGCATATGATAGCAGAGAAAAGCTGCATGCAAAACCGATAATCAGCAAAACCACTGCATCCCATTTTTTCATGGCTGCCCTTTTCATGTTCACGACACCGAACACTTCAAATAATCCTGCTCCAACCAATGCTAACCAAGCCATTATGATCCTTCCCCTTCTGTGCTGTTTTCGTCTGTGACTAGCTTTAAGCCGACGACTCCTACAAGTAATACAACAACAAGCACAAGCTTTATGATGCGGAATGGTTCACCGAAAAAGACCATTTCCGCAATGACCGTCCCCATTGTGCCTAGGCCTGTAAATACAGCATATACCGTTCCTACTGGCAGATATCTTGTCGCATATATTAGCACGACAAAGCTGATGATAATTGCAGCAATAGTGCCTGCCCACTCTATTACGCTGTTGGCATGCTTTAAGCCGGACACCCACACAACCTCCATTAAGCCTGCGGCAAGCACCATTATCCAATGTCGATTCATTGCTGTTCCTCCTTCACAAAATCACCTACCGACCGTTCGTTAGTATTATTTCACATCAATAATTATAAGTCAATACTTTATGCTCACTCTAAAAACAACAACAATAATAGGAAACATACTATAAAAAGCAGCGGTTTTCAAACAATTGTCCAAAACCCGCTGCTTTTTATATTGTTATATTATCGCTAATAGGTTGGCCAACCGCTTGAATCCCAATACAAATCATTGATCAGCATTGTCGGCATACCATTGTTCAGTGCATCATAGGAATGACGGACAATGATGTTATTGTTCAAAATATCAGAATGACCCGGCCCTTTCCAACGGTCATTGCCTGTATCAAAAATCGTACCGCCACCATTTAACATATTGACACCATTCTTATCTACATAAGGTCCAGTAATTGATGTAGAACGGCCAACCGCCATTTTATATGTGCTGTTCACACCTTGACAGCAGCTGTCAAAGGATACAAATAAATAGTAATAACCGTTACGGTAAACGATATTTGGCGCTTCAACTGCACCATTATTATTCGGCCTTGATGCAATGGAATACAAACTGCCTGTCGGCTTCATCGTTGTCTTGTCAAGACGAGTCAGCTTGATGCCACTCCAAAATGATCCGAATGACATCCATGGATTTCCATCTTTGTCAATGACAAGATCGCCGTCGATTGCGTTATAATTATTCGACGAAGTGGAGCGGATAACAAGACCATCATCGCGCCATTGTCCGGACGAGATACTTGGTGTGGAAAGCAATCCGATTAACGATGTGTTAGAACCAAAGGAAGATACAGAATAATACAGCCAGTATCTTCCATTATAGTAGCTGATATCTGGTGCCCATTGGTTTTTCTCATAGTTAGGCACATAATTAGCCCACCATGCTGGAGCAGTCGGGAAAATCGTCGGCGCTTGATACCAGTTTGTGCCGTTATCTGAACGAAGCACTCTAATGCCATTTGGGCTTCCAGTTCCAAATGTATACCATGTGTTGCCTTCTTTTATGATAGACGGATCATGTATTTGCAAATCTCCTGTTAAATTCCAAAAGCTGGCTGACGCTGAGCTAGTGATAGAGAAGCAAGCAACAAGGACAAGTAAAGCAATTTTAAACGAAAATTTTTTCCCTTTCCTTTTCATCGTTATCCCCTCTTTTCTCAAAATGAAAAGCGTTGTAAATCTGTACGGACATCCCTCCTCCCTTTTTAATGCCAAACAATGGTATTATTCTCTTTCACACAATGAAAACCCTTTCATTTTTTCGCGAATTTTGCAGTTTTTTTCCGTTTTTTCTATTTTTATTTTCGGTTTCTATCCTATTGCATACATCTGATAGGAAAGAACAAGCTATTTCTATACCATTACTTATACGGAGGAGTTAGAAATGCTGATAAAAATCAACAAGCAGATTGAAAATATTCAAAAGCATAGTAAACCTTTTCACACTATTGATGATCTCGCCCCACTAATTAAAAAAGCAGGAAAAGCAAAATATGTCTTGCTTGGGGAAGCAACACACGGCACGTCAGAGTTTTATTCCCTTCGAGCTGAAATTACGAAAAAACTGATTGAAGACCACGGTTTTTCTTTTGTTGCTGTTGAAGGAGACTGGCCCTCTTGCTTTGAGGCTAATAGTTATATTAAGAATCGTTCAACAGCCGATCGGGCAGAAGATGTGCTAGGCCATTTTAACCGCTGGCCGACTTGGATGTGGGCCAATCAAGAAATCATCCCACTCCTTGAATGGCTCAAAAACTACAATAGCAAGCAAGATTCAGACAAAATGGCAGGTTTTTATGGCTTGGATGTCTACAGTCTGTGGGAATCTATGGAGGCCATTATTCAATATCTGCAAAAAACAAATTCGCCACATATTGATAAAGCTTTAAAAGCGATTGAATGCTTTGAGCCGTATAATCGGAAACCACAAACATACGGAATGTCAGCTGCTCTTTTAGGGGAAAGCTGCCGACAGGAAGTGCTTGACGTGCTGCAATCCATCCGCAAGCACAGTGAGTCACATTCAGAGGAGCAGCTAAGTCTTGAAATCAATTCATTAGTTTCCAAAAATGCCGAAAACTATTATAAAACAATGATTACAGATGACCAGGAATCATGGAATATCCGAGATCATCATATGGTTGAAGCATTATCAAACATCAGCAAATTTTATGGCAGTGAATCAAAAGGAATTATCTGGGAGCATAATACCCATATTGGTGATGCCCGGGCAACAACCATGGAGTTAGAAGGCTTAGAAAATGTCGGTCAAATCACTCGTGAAAAATTTGGCAAGGAAAACATCTTTTCAGTCGGGTTTGGGACATATACTGGAACGGTGATTGCTGCCGAAAAATGGGGAGCCCCCTTTGAAATCATGCCGTTGCCAAAAGCAATGCGCGGCAGCTGGGAAGAGCTGCTGCATCGGGCAGGTGCGCATGATAAATTCCTAATTTTCACAGATGAAAACAAGCATCTTTTTGAAGAACGAGTCGGACATCGAGCAGTTGGTGTCGTGTATCATCCTGAATATGAAAAATACGGCAACTATGTGCCCTCCAGCATTTCCGAACGTTACGACAGCTTTATTCATGTAGATAAAACGCAGGCTCTCTCCCCTTTGCCTGTTCAAGTAAAAGAAGAGTAACCTAAAGAAAAGGGAGCAGTTGTCTGCTCCCTTTAAGTGATGGCTTATTTTCTTCTCATAAATGTCATGATAATGGCGATCACTGATATAACAATCGCAGCAATGGATAAGATTGTGCTAGTCGAAGAGCCAGCTTGGTCCTCATCACCTGCATCTGCTTCATCCGTTTCAGCTTCATCTTCATGTGTGTGTCCGTGGCTGTCTGTTGTTGCTGTTGAAGCAGCAATTTCTGTCACAGAGTGCGGTAGGTCTGCATCCTCATCCCCAGTCCATTCAACGATGCTTCCATCTGTATAGTATTGGAATGCATCCCATGCAACGTCCCCTGCTTCAGCAGGATTTTGCGCAGTAAAGCTGAATTGGCGGTATTCGCCCGGTTTAATCGCTGCATCATCATTTGCAGCCTCCCATGTAACAGTAGTTACTTTATCATCATCATTAGTCTCTGTAGTTACATTCCAACCCTCAACAGGCTCATACATTTTAAAATCTACAGTATCAGGAATCTTGATAGCAACTTTATTTGTATTAATATCCTTTTCAACAGGTATTTTAACCGTATACGTTTCCCATGCCTCTGTTGTAGAAGAAGTAGGTTTTACGGTAACATGTGCGCTCGCTGGAAGTGCAATGAAGAAAACTGCCGCAAACGCGACTAAAAACGCCGTTAGCTTTCTTTTCGTATGTATCATGCTTTTAACTCCTTTTGTTCTTTTTTTCACAAGTGCTGGCAACTAAACACTATGCGAATAGTAATAAGTCCTTTTATCTTAACAGAATTATAAAGCGCTTCACATTAAAAATGTGTCTGTTTTGTGAATAATTCATCATGACCATTTTTGCCAAAAAGTTTATTTTTAAAACGCAGATTTAAATAACATCTATTTTTTGCATTAACAGTCACATAACTGTCACAAATTAGTAATTTCCTCCCTTAAAAAACAGCCAATATTTGCAGTAAGCTTGTAGTAACTACATTCTTTAGAATCAGGTGATGGATATGCAACTAGGGCAAAAAGTAATATACAAACATAAAATTCATTACTTTTTTTATGATCACGGCAATGGCTTGTGGGAAATACAAGATATCGTGACAAAATCGATTATTCTTGTAACATGCGACGCTATCATTCATCGGATCAAATAAAAGTTCTTCTAAGCAATTATTTTTGCTGTATATAGGAAAAGCTGTATAGTATATTTTGAAAACATTTTTTTGTAAAAGGAGTCTGGGGGATATGAAGCTGACTGGTAATACAATCCTGCTTACAGGAGGTGGCTCAGGTATAGGACTTGCCTTTGCCGAGCGCTTTCTGAAACGAGACAATACAGTCATTATTGTGGGCAGAAATGAAGCAAAATTAGAGGAAGCAAAAAAAGCGTATCCAGGACTTATAACGAAATCCTGCGACTTGACGGATGAGCAGTCCCGGATTGATTTGGCTCAATGGGTTCTTACAGAATACCCGTCTTTGAATGTTTTAGTGAACAATGCGGGTATCCAGCAGCGAGTAAATTTAAAAAATGCAGCAGAGTCATGGAGCTATTATGAAAAAGAAATCACTTCTAATTTAAACGCTCCGATTCATTTGACACTGCTGCTTGCAGACCATTTAATCAGAAAAGACAATGCAGCAATCATGAATGTCACTTCTGGACTGTCTCTTACTCCAGGTGTATGGGTGCCGATATACAGTGCTACAAAAGCAGGTTTACGGTCCTTCACAAAGTCGTTGCGCCTTCAATTCGAAGACGCTGGTGTTGAAGTAATCGAAGTGCTGCCGCCAGCTGTCAATACAGATTTAGGAGGGGCGGGACTTCATACATTCGGTGCTCCGCTTGACGATTTTGCGAATGGAATTTTTGAAGGATTAGAATTGGGCTTAACTGAAATTGCTTACGGAGGAGCTGCTGATCGCCTTCATGCAACCATTAAAGAAAATGATGAACAAACAGCGAAAGTTTGGGCTGGTTTTAAGCAAAACAATCCTGACTTTTAAAAGGGGCGGACAGCAGTGTTGCTGTCCTCTTGTTATTTCCTGCAAATACAAATCATGTTCTGGCTGCCGTTTTTTAAAGGGGTTTTGTTCCAATCCTCATATATAGCAACCATTTCAAGCTGATGACTAGCTAACAGTCGTTTCAGCTCCTGCGGGTACACATAGCGTAGCTTAATATTCGTTCTGCTTTCTTTTTGCACTTCCCCGTTTTCCTTGATAAATTTACGGATTGTTACATAATGCTGAATTTGTCTTACACCATCATAATGGCTGATGGTAGAAAGCTGAACGGACAGACCGCTTTTGTGTTCTTTATATGTTTTCCAATATTCCTCTGTAACAGGCTGAAGCAATTCTTCTTTGCATGGAAATCTGGTATCAAAGATGAAATAGCCTCCTTCTTGGAGGGAAGCTGTGACACATTTGAGCAAGTTATCCTGATCTTCATTTGTCAAAAAATGCTGAAAGGAATTGCCGACCATGTACAGAAGCTTGCTTTTTTCTGCTAGTTTAAAGTCCGTTAAATCTGCATGCAGCCAATTAATTGATACATTCCGCTGAGCGCCTTTCTCCTTGGCGCGGTTTAGCATATTCTTTTGGATATCAATGCCTGTCACCGAAAACCCTAATTCTGCCAGAGGAATGGCAGTTCGTCCTGTTCCGCATGCAAGATCAGTTATTGGGCCACAGACAAGCTTGGCATATTCCGATAATAACGGCAGCTCTGGTTTATATGCTTCATTTTCCGCGTCGTATCGTTCAGGGTTTTCATATTCTTCAAAATTGCTCATCCGGCTTCCCCTCCCTTAGTATAAGTTTCTATCTGATAACCTATCACCCATTATCCACCACCTTCATAAAGTATCGGTAAAGGAGGGGAAAATGACAGTGTATCGTACAACAAGATTGCATGGGGGCGCACCTGTAGTAGCAGGTGTACATGTTGCACCCGTAGCCGCACACATGCCTGGAGCATTGACTGGCTTTGTGGCACCAACCTCAGGCTTCGGTGCAGGTAATCCAACTATTATTTATCCATATAAGCAGTTTCCTGCCTATATGAGTCCAAACCCATTTTACCATTATTATCCTTACTATCCACCGTATTATCGCCATTAATCCATAACAAAAAAGCATTTCGTATATAGAACGAAATGCTTTTTTTGTTTAGACAATTGGTGCTTGTGCTGTATTTTTCGGCTTTCTCCACCCAAGCACAGTTATGCTTAAGCCGCCGACAGAAAAGATTATTCCGGCAATACTCAGTACTAATTCTCCGATATTCTTCTCACCTGCTGCTCCAGGACCATTTGTGCCATTCATGGCAGGCATATTTCCTCCCTGACTTGGATCAAAACCAGAAGTTGTGCTGTCAGTAGAAGCTTCTGTATCTGTTGTGCTTGTATCTGTGCTTTGTACTGTATCAGTACTTGACGTGTCGGTACTGCTTCCATTCATTTGCATACTTGGTGCTTGTCCTCCCATCTGTGCTCCATCTGGAACAGATCCTGAGCTGAAGTAAGATGTGATTCCTAGTACTGATTGTGCAAGCAATAATAGCATAGCGGCAATTACGGCGAAATGTTGTAGTTTTTTCATTTATTTTCTCTCCTAATTCATAATGTAGGTTCATTATGAGTTAAGAGTCTTAACTTTTACTTAACTTTTTATTTTAGAATAATCCTCTGCCGATAAAATTAGGATTAACTGGCGCTATTCCTAGTTCACGGGCCCACACAGACAACTGGCCGATATGATGAATCTCGTGGGCGATACAATGGTTAATAATTTCGCCTCTTGTAAATGTCTCCTTATTCCATGGTACTTTAATATGCTCATGCAGGTCTTTAGCAAGCTGTGCTGTCAGTATCTCCTCTATCTCCTGCTTCATTCTATCCGATAATGTCTTTACCTTCAAAAGACTGTTATAGTCAACCAGCGTAAACTCATCTGCATTCTTGCCGCTAAGAGCTGCTATCCAGCTATATTCTACATCGATAATATGAACGAGTGTTACGAGAATTCCTTGCACTCCTCCCGTTCTTTTCTGGAGGAGCTCTGCTTCCGGCAAGGTTTCACACCACTTCAGCCATTCATCTCGCACTTGCCAATTATATTGGAATAATGAATACATCTGTTCTCCTTTCTTTTCCTCTAAAGTTTATGATCTGTCAACTGGAATCCATATTTCTGAATAATAATCTTCACTATCCGGCTTTCCTTCTCCATACACTTCAAGCTGTGGGGAGTTTGTTTGGATATAGCCGCTTTTCGGGAACCACTCTGCATATATTTGCTTCCACGTGTTTTGCATACTATGAGGCATTGGTCCATGTACCTCAAACACAGCCCACTTTGATTGTGGAATAGTGATGGTTTCAAATCCTTCTGCCTTGTCTTTCGTTGTGGCTACTGCAATCCAGTAATCCATATCTTTAGTTGAGCTAGTAATCTCCGCACAAATTCCCAGTATCCCTTTAACACAACCATCATTCCATTCTGCAAGGGAATCAATCGTGCCATCACGATTAGCTTCCTCCCAAAAAAGCGGAATTCCCTTCAGGTTCTCTCCCTCTTTATACGAATAGGACTGCTTTTTCCCAATTGCTTGAAACTCATCCATATGGACAATCTTTACATTCATTGGTTCTGCTCCCTTCAAAACGATTTGTATAGCAAAAGGATTGTAAATCGTAAGCTTCCCCTTTCCGCTGCGGATAGCGCTTGGTGTTATTCCGTGCTGCTTGCGAAAAGCCTTCGTAAATGCCTCAGGAGACTCATAACCATATTTGATTGCTGCATCAATCACTCTTAAATCTTTATTCATCAACTCCTGCCCGGCAGCAGACAACCGCCTTCTCCGGATATACTCTCCGACAGTTGTGTCTGTCAGTACAGAGAACGTCCGCTGAAAGTGGAATGAAGACAGACAAGCCTGCTTAGCAATTTCTGCTGTCGAAAGCTCTTCATCAAGATGATCCTCGATATAATCCAGCGCCTTTTGCAATCCTTCCAGCCATGTCACTTACATCACATCCTTTTATTTTATATTAGCTTTTTCTGGTATTTCCCTGCCTGTTTTTTCTTGCTTTCCGCTAACAGATTGTAATCTTACTACACTTCTTTATTGCTGTTCCTTTTTCCTCCCCTTATTTAATAACAGGATTTATAAAAACAAAAAAAGCCCAGTAAAAACTGGACTTTTTCGTAAATTACGAGCTTCCTCCGTCACCGCCACAGCTGCCACCATCCCCGAAAGATGGACCACAATCATTGGAAGAATGAAAGCTATGTCCTCCATCATGGAAACCATTATTAGGTAAGTCCCAAGGCGTATAGCTTGCATGAGAAGATCGGGAACGCTTGGATGCCTTTGAGCTGTTCGTAAATAGAGATATAACTGACAGAATAATGACTAACAAGATAACAATATACATAATTTTCAGCCTCCTTTTATTGTTATACGGATTAACTGTTCATATAGTTTCAACTTTTTCACCAAAAATGTCAAAAGCTGCCTGAAAATTTTCCGGCAGCTTTTACTTATTTTGGATTAGATGAAGTTTTTACTTTATTTTTCCTTTGCTTTTGCACGAAATAAAGGCCGGCTGTAATTACTACGATGATCAGTACGATTAAAATCGGATTAATATCGGTTGACAAAAAGCCGTATGGTATTAAAGACAAAACAAAAAAGTACAAAAAGTTACCGATAGCTGTTCCTGTTACAAACCCTTTAAGAGAGATAGTTGTTACTGCAGCCAATATATTTAATATGCTTGTAGGGAAAAGCGGAAATATCCGTGCATAAAACACATAATGACCACCTTTATCCTCGATCTTCTTAAGTGCTTCGCCATGCGCTTTTTTTTGGACAAAATCCTGAAACCAATAGCGTACAGCTATAAATACAACAACTGCCGCAATAATACTTGATACCCAGCTCCAAAGAAATCCATAAAAAAAGCCAAAGGCATAGTAATTAATGGTAATGACAAGAATTAACGGTATGATTGTAAAGCTATTTTGTACAATCATGATAATTAAACTTAAAATAAGTGCATAAATCTCGTTATTTCGATAATAAGCTGTAAATTCCTCCAGCTTCCCGTTTCTGATTGCATGAAAAATTTCGAGTTCATATAACAAGAAACCGACCAGTAACACCGTTCCGGCAAAAGAAAGTAACTTCCATAAATTTTTTATAAGCTATCACCTTTTTCATATTTATATGGCCGGCTCCGCCAACCGGATACCGCTAAACGCCTAGGTTATGGTGTTTCGGCCAAATCTTTTAGCACTTTATTGTCTGCTCCCTCTTTACCTGTTAAACAGGCAAAAATAAACATGGATAATATATCGGTTTTATTATATTTCGGCAAATTCCTTTACAATTTGATTAAATTTGCCAAATATGCAAGATATGGTATTTAAAGAAGCGTATAATTGTCTGTAATCCCAAAAGGAGGTAATCCTATGGCTATTTTATTAGACACAAATTTAGGCCAGAAAGATACGGAGCTTTATATAACCCGTACAGAAGATGGACGAGTTATAGTAGCAATTCCAACCATCCATTGGTCTGCAGAGTTACAGCTAAGCGATGACGAAGTGAAACAAAATGAATATATTCAAGCCTCTCTTCAATTTCACATGTATGAAGGCGACATAACCGAATTGGCTGATAAGATACTTGAGCATACTGCAAAATGCTAACATATTTTTTTCTTTTTCACCACCTCCAAAATTACTGACTTTAAGGTTGCCCTTTTCCTTTGGACGAATGGTTCGACTTCTGCTACTCTATGTATATCCCATTTATTGTTTGAAGGAGTATTAAATATGAGTTATCTATTTACAAGTGAAAGGCTTGGCTTCCGCTTTTTGACTGATGAGGACCTAAAAGCATGCGAGTCATTTTGGGGCAGTGAAGAAGTTATGGCTTATACAGGTGGAAGCATTGAGGCAGCCTTACTGCCGCAAGTTATTCATTTCTATGAACAAACACACCAGGATTTTGGTGTTTCTGTATATGCTGTAGAAGAATTAGCGACAGGACGAATCATCGGTGCAGCAGGTTTTGATTTAGAAGCAAAATCAGAGGACATCGAGCTTATCTTCCATTTTATTAAAGATGTTTGGGGGCAAGGATACGGAGCTGAAGCAGCTGTTGCTTGTATTCAATATGCAGCAGAAGTGTATGAACCAAAAAGTATCATCGCCAAAGCAAGTGTTGAAAATAGACATGCTTTAAATGTTCTAGGCAGAATTGGCTTCTCTTACTTAGGAATTAATTATTCAGAAGACATCGAACAAGATGAGGCACTTTTCCAGCTTGTTTTGTAAATCACTTCTATAGGATGAGCACACATCTTGTTAAACACTGCTGATGGTGTGCTCTTTTAAGGTTTTTAGTTATTACGATTTATTTACTGTTTTGTTACACTGCACCTGATTCCTTGACTATGCCTAATTTACTGCACTACAATATGTAGTGTGAGGTGCAACTATCATGAGAATTAATAAATTCAAAGTGCATGAAAAAGGATTAAATCGTTTTTTTGGCCCTTTAGAAGCCAAAATTATGGAATTGCTTTGGGAAAAAGATGAGCTTTCCATAAAAAAGGTGCAATTATACTTAGAACCTGACAAGACTGTAAGCTTTAATACCGTCATGACGGTCATGAACCGTTTAACTGACAAAGGATTTTTGCAAAAGCGCCATGAAGGGAGAACATCCCTTTATTCGCCGATTCTCACTAGAGATGACTTCTTAAATAAGCAATCAAAGGAGCTTACACATGAGCTGATGGATGAGTTCGGATCTAGTGTCGTTGTCAACCATATGCTTGATGCACTGCAAAATGTCGATGAAGGTTTAGTAGCAAAACTGGAACAAAAAATAAAAGATTTAAAAAAGGATCGATAAGATGACGAGAAATTATGCTATTGGCCTGCTGCTGATCAGCATAATGATTAGCAGCAGTATTCTTATTCAGATGATTTGGTATATTTATTCGCTCACAAGTAATTTTGACGTTGGTTTTAACTTGTTCCAAGCTTGCCAAGCGCTGTTTGAAATGTTTGGCGTTCCATTTCTAGAGTATATTCTCCTTGCATTTGTCTTATTTACCATCCTGCATTCTCTGTGGTTCTGCACCATACAGATAAAAAAGCTGCACAACCTTAAAAAGAAAATGAGTGGATTGGCAATAGAAGAGTTAAGCCGTAAATGGAATAATCGGTATGAGACAGACCGTATTCAAGTCATCCAATCTGAACAGCCTTTTGCGATTACAATTGGGTTTTTTAAGCCAAAGATTGTCTTGTCAACCGGCTTATGGGAAATTCTATCTGATGAAGAGATTGAGTCTGTGATTTATCATGAATTTCATCACTTAAATCAGTTAGACCCAGGAAAAACCTTTATTATGGAGCTTTTTGCGAAGGTGCTTTGGTTCCTTCCTATCTTGAAATGGCTGGCACAGCAATTTTCAATTGTTCGAGAAGTACTCGCAGATAATTATGCTATTGAAAAAAGCGGACAGCGCCTGCATATATCAAGCGCCCTTTTGAAAATGATTAACAGTACGCAACTAAAACCGGCAAGTTTTGTTTCCTTTGCAGATGGCTCTGTAAACTACCGTATTCAAAACATGATTGAGCCAAATACTAGCAATCGAATTAAATGGCCGCTATTAAATGCTGCTGCATCCCTATCTATTTTCGTCCTGCTTAATGCAATCTTCGCACAATTGCTGCGCTACTAATTTTTTTTAAGCTATTACACTACACAATGTAGTGTATCTAATCTATTTAATATACACACTGCTGTTGTGGTGTTTTATATACAATAATTATAAGGAGGCAAATAAAAATGAAAAACGCAAATATCGGAATCGCTATTATTCGAGTAGTTTTAGGTGCGATATTTTTCGCTCATGGACTGTCTAAATTCCAAGGAGGACTGGAAAATACAGCTGGCTTCTTCAGCAGTTTAGGTTTACCAGGCTTCTCTGCTTACATTGTCGCTGGTATAGAATTAATCGGCGGTGCTCTTATTATTCTTGGTCTTGCTACAAGAATCATTGCTGCATTATTTGCTGCTATCATGGTAGTCGCAATTGCAACAGTTAATCTGCAAAATGGATTTGTCGGCGGATATGAATTCGATTTGGCTTTGCTTGCAATGTCTCTGCTATTAGTTTTAAATAAAGAACAGGCATATGCTGTAGAAAATGTTATACTATCTAGTAAGAGGAAAGAACAGAATGTTTAAAAAGCTTGGTAAATAAAAGGAGAAGTCATTGTGGCAAAAACGAAGAAAAAACAAAATAACATGCAATCTAAAAAAAACAAGCCTTCTAGTTTCATTTATTGGATCATCGGTATCGTTGTCGCATGTATCGCAGGGCTTATCATCTTAGCAAATTTGCCTGAAGAAGGCTTTGATTTTGATTATGACAATCAGCCTGTTATAGGTGAAGAATCAGCGAGCGTGAGCATCGTTGAATTTGGGGACTACCGCTGTCCTGTCTGCAAAAACTTTAACGAGTCCTTTTTCCCAGTTTTAAAGGAAAACTTGATCGACACTGGAAAAGCTAAATTCTATTACATGAACTATCCGTTTATTCATGCAGATTCTACGACTGCTGCCTTGTACGGCGAAACTGTTTTTAATGAACTTGGTGATGAGATATTCTGGAAATTCCATGATTCTGTCTACGCTAATCAGCCTGACAATGAAACAGTCGAAACGTATACGGAAGAATTCTTAACAGACCGTTTGAAGGATGCTGGTGCATCTGATGAAGACGCTACGAAAGTAACAGAGGCCTTCCAAAATGAAACATACAAAAGTTCTCTCCAAGATGATATGGATGATGTGAAAAGCTTGAACATTACTGGCACGCCATCCATTTATGTTAATGGAGTAAAATTTGAAGGCAACAGCTATGATGAATTATTGGAAATGGTCAATGAAGCAGCTGAAAAGTAAGAATCGTTAGAGAGTACATTCGTACTCTCTATTTTTTTATCCAGGCAGCTTCCTGCATTTGCCGTCTACCATTTGATAAACTCCCCTGCCTTCGGTTGTCGCCAATCTGCCATTATGAAAATACACCCCTGTGTTTTCATCGATTCCGTAATGAATAGAGGATGGATGCTTTGCTGCTAGTTGCTGTAAATGGCTTTCCTCATCCCACTCTGAAAAATGAACTGCTAAAAAAATATTTTCTAATAGTCCGATGCCCTTTCTTTCGACAAAGGCATTCTCTCTATTGTCTTTAGCTGATATGCTTGTTTGTTGTGGACTGATTAAAGCTCCTGCTGAAAATCCCGCAACTGGTACTCCTTGGTCATACACTGCTTTAATAGCGGCACCTATTGCTGTATCGACAATATAGTCTGCATAACGGTCAGTCTCTCCGCCGCACAGAATGATACCTCCGCTTTTTTTGATTTCTGCTACTGCTTGTTTCTCTTGAATAGTTGGCAGCGGAATATAGGAAAATCTGTCATGACCACTTGCTATTAGTCGCTTCGTATAGTTAGGCATAAAAGATTGCCAATCTTCCCGTTCTACTAAAATAATAGCAATCGGTCCCCCGCTAGTCAGCTCGATATACTTTTCAGCCAATTTGTCTGTAAAAGGCGGTCCGCTTCCGAAAGCAAAAAAATGACGGTTCACTATTTTCACTCTCCCTCTTAAAAGCCTGCTTAATGGTCTTAAATTTTTTGTATCTCTTTAGCGATAATGACAGAAAGTTCAAATTGTTACATGCACTACTGCTGCATGCCGCAGCAATAAAAAAGCCTTTCTCTTATAACGAGAAAGGCTTAAGTTGTTATTCTCCTAAGTCAACATTGTGATAAACTTGGCGAACATCCTCTAAATCTTCTAGAGCATCTATCATTTTTTCAAATTTTGCCTGTGCTTCTTCATCAAGCGTTACATCACTTTGCGCAAGCATTGTTAATTCTGCTACAGTAAACTCTGTTACACCTGCAGTCTTAAATGCTTCTTGCACAGCATGGAATTGGTCTGGCTCTGCATAAACGATAACAGAGTCTTCTTCTGCAATAATGTCACGAACATCTACATCAGCTTCCATCAATAACTCTAATACTTCTTCTTCTGTTTTGTCCTCAACACCAATAACCGCTGTTGCGTCAAACATATAAGCAACAGATCCGCTCACACCCATGTTTCCGCCGTTTTTACCGAATGCGGCACGAACATCTGAAGCTGTTCTGTTTACATTGTTTGTAAGAGCATCAACGATTACCATCGATCCGTTCGGACCAAATCCTTCATAGCGAAGCTCATCATATATTTCTTCTGATCCGCCCTTCGCTTTTTCAATGGCACGATCAATGATGTTTTTTGGTACACTATATGTTTTTGCGCGCTCTAGAACTACCTTTAACGCTTGGTTTGATTCTGGATCTGGCTCGCCTTGTTTTGCTGCTACATAAATTTCACGGCCGAACTTTGCATATATACGGCTAGTATTTGCATCTTTTGATGCTTTTTTCTCTTTAATGTTATTCCATTTACGACCCATTTTGAACACTCTCTTTCTGGTTTTTCCATCCATTATCTATTATAGATAACTTCTGGGCGGCACATCAATGCCTATAAGCGTTTTTTTAGTAAATTTCTTCTTTCAAGCAATGCTAAATCATTGCTAAGACGAATAATATTATACCGCAATTTAAACGATTTCCGCAATAATCCTTGAATACCAATGATTAGAAGGATTCTATCCCCTTACGAGGTAACAAAAAGAGTAACCATCTACTTTTTAAATCCTTGGAGTACCTTTTCTTCATTTTCGGGTAACCTATCCAAATAATAATTCATGGTTGTTGTCGCCTTCGCATGACACAATCGCTTTTGAATCGTTTTAATATCTATCCCTTGGCTTAGTAGCCACATTCCATGACTATCTCGCAAATCATGTACTCTAATGTTTTCTAATACCTCGTTTTCTTTCGCTGTCTTATTCCACTTCTTTACTAAAGTTGTTTTCCAACAATTCCATCTTGTCGGTGTATACATTGTCCCATCACACATAAATATATAGGGTATGTCTCCAAATATATCACGTTGTTTTTCACGCCATTCTTTCAACATTTCTATAATTTTCGGGGTTAATTTGACCCAACCTGTACTACTAGCTGTTTTTGTTCCATCTTTTGTACTTGCCGACCAGTTTTCCTTATTTCGGTAATAGAGAGTGCTATCTACATAAATAGACTGATTATCCCAATCAATATCCGTCCATTTTCTTGCCATCATTTCTCCTATCCGTAAACCAGTGAAAAATAAAAAGTAGAATCCTGTTCTTTTTAAACAACCAAGATAGCTATTCCCCTCAATAACAGACAGAAAGCGTTGAAACTCTTCATATGTCCAATATTGAACTTTTTTTTTTTGTTATTTGCCGCAACCCCTTGATATTTGGGCGATATTCTCCTTCACTACATCATGTTCACATGCTAAATCATAAATCTGCCCTAATGTACTTAATACTAGATTGAGAAACATAGAGGATAATGGTTCTCCATGTGAATTCTTCAAATCCATCAAGTAGCTTCGGAAATTCGCAATATCTTTTTGTTCTATCTCTTGAAACGTTTTTCCCTTAAAATATCTTTTTATATGACGACAATGACCTTTTTTTTGCTGATAAGTTCCTTTTTTTAAACCTCGCTTAAAATGAGGAAGAACAACATTTTCTACAAATAACTCAAATGATACCTTTGATGTTTCACTTTTAGATAGCCTTGGAACAATTCAAGTAAAGATTTTTCACCGTTCACATATGTTAGAAAGAAGTGATGCGCTTTTTCGCGTCTGAATAAGGTTTCTGTTCGTATCTGTGGTGATAAATCCTTCTTTCTTATCCCTTGCTTTTTTGCAAGCTTTGCTTGTTTGTCGTAGAACTTCAAACGGTCATCGGCACTTGGTGGCTTCAAATATAGAGTAGATCCTGTTTGTTTATCTCCGTAAGGGAGGTAACTTGTACTTCTTCCATAAACGAATTGTTTCTTTTTGCAAATTCTAGTGAGTTGTATAGGTGTAAAAAATGGTGTTTGATTGAAGTCATCTATGGCTACATCAATTCGTGTTATAGTCACCCTATCTTCAAAGATTAGTAGATTTTTCATGAATGTTTTGAAAGATAGCTTTTTTTGTTTCAACCATACCTCCCGAAGAAACTCACAGGCACTACCACTAAGAACAATCATTTTATCTGTATATACTTCCTCAAGGTAATCGTAGATACGAATATCCCCGAACCGATAGCAACAGTCATAGTTGTAATGTTGCAACCTCCCTTTTTCAAGCTTGAAATATTCTTCTGGTATACCCAAAATATTGCGAGCAATATTTTTAAGCTCCATTCCAACTGTTTGAATTTGTAGCCAATCGACAACCGCAATTAATCCTTTTCGTGTTGCAATTTACATCACCCCCTTTTCATTTTTTAATTTCTTAGTTTTTACAAAAACTCACTTGCTGTAAACGTTGATATACCAACATTTACAGGAGATTCCAACTAGTGTTAGAGGGTGGTGTTGAAAAATTTCCGACCGCCTACGCTTCCCACAGATTTTGGGGCTCTGTGTTTAGCACTCGCCCCAGATCTGTGGGCTTGTCGTTCTCAATTTTTCCGTCCAAATAACCCTTTACGCTTAGGCTGTTCCTCTAGTTGTACTAATCGCTTTTCTAAGCTATTTATAACCATTTTGAGTGTTCTATTCTCTTGATAGACATGTGTGATTTTTACATTTACTTCCTGTTCCCAGTCTATAAAGGAGAGTTCCAATAATTTAACACGCTCATTCAATGGTTTAGGTAGTTCTCTTTCGCTCGCAAAAGCACGTAAATTAAATTTTTTACGAAAAGTTTAAAGAGGGAGAGAGAAAAATTATGATGAAAAGAGTTAGAAAATTGGTAATAGTATTACTTGTTGTACTATCAATTGGAGGTGCCTTATCTCCAACTAGGTCGTATGCAACTGTTACAATAACAGATGAACAGTTAGCATTAATTAATATTAGTAGTATAGTTAATCAAGAAGACATTTCAGAAGAGGATGTTGCAGTACTCGAAACTGAGCTTGCAAAATTAGGTATAGATGCAGCATCATACTTTACTCTTGAAGATTATGAAAGTATGGCTTTAGCTAGAGGATATGGACAGACGCATAACTTAGGAGGAGGCTGGAGAGCCAGAGTAGATAAGCCGCATACTGGAGAGAGATTACCTCATGTTCATGTGGAGAACAATAAGGGAGTTAAAGGGGCAGAAAGCGTATTGGGTACAAAATCCCATAAAAAAACAATGAGTTCTTCTGGTATTCCAAATAGTGTCCAAAAAAAGGTAAAAGGATTGAAAGATTATAAGAAGGGGCAAGAAGATGCAAAAAAAATCCAAAAGGCAAAATCCCAAATAAAATCAAAGAATCTAAATTTAAAAAAGACAACCGATATAATTATTGCTATTGGTATATTTGTAGCAGTGGTAGGATTAGTTATATTTGCGACTAGCTCGATTGCAGCTTGGGGAGCATTCTTATTATTGATTTAAAAAGGAGGATTTTTTTTGCTTAATAAACGATATTATCTTCAGCTAGAATTAAATATGAGTCAACATATAATTTTTGCAATCAACGAGGAGAAAAAAGGATGTGGTCGATTAATAGGGTATTTATATCTTGAAGATTTGAAAAGAGCCGGTACCCCAAAAGACTTCGAATTCTTAAATCCTGTTTTTTTAGAGGATTGGGATGATTTTCGTAATTTAATTGTGGCGAGAGTCATTACATATGAAAATATATCTGCTGAAGAAAAGGAAGAGTTGCTGTTCCTTGCTAGTACTATGATTGAATTTAAGCCAGCAGTTAATCATAAAGTAGAATTTTTTATTTCAAAGGAATTAAGTGCTTTTTCTGAAGACTATTTGAAAGAGAATTGTATGAAAGATAATATTCCTATTTACCAATGGATAATAGAGAACATGGCTGAAAATCCTATTAATCTAGAAAAAATAACAGAAGGTTCTTTGAATTATTTATCTCAAGATTAAACATAAATTTTAACAGTAGGCTATCTTTCTCTTAAAATTTAAAAGTGAAGGGTAGCCTACTGTTAGTTTTTGAGGTAACATTTGGGTAACAATCCATCTATCTTCCCACTTTTCCCACTCATTACAAATGAAGTAAAATCCCTTTATATCAACGGTTTTTCTTTTAATTGATACTATTATATTCTTATACCGCAATTATAGAATTTGTTCATCTATCTGGACTAGGATTGTTCATTTTTAAATAAAATTACTCCACTACTTGCGTTCTTGATTTCTTTTAGCAGCAATAAATGGTACAGTTAAGTGACAACTGTAAAGGAGCAATAGACAATTATGATTGAAGTAAAAGTATCTCCATTAAGTGATGGGGAATTCAACAGAGGTGTTTTCGCTACGGAAAACATCAAAAAAGGTGAGCTAATCCATAAGGCTCCCGTCATTTCTTATCCGAATGAACAGCATGAGCATATTGAAAAAACACTGCTTGCCGATTATGCCTTTGAATATGGAATAAATCATACTGCGATATTACTTGGCTATGGCATGCTGTTTAACCATTCTTACGAACCAAATGCTATTTATGAAATTAATTTTGACGAGCATACATTTGATTTCTTTGCTTATAAGGATATTACAGCAGGAGAAGAAATATTAATTAATTATAATGGCGATGTGGATGATAAAGAACCGCTTTGGTTTAACAAGTAAAAAAAGCAAACCTTCATTAACTTGAAGGTCTGCTTTTTTTTATTAGCGTCCGTCCACGATTTCTTTAAAGATTTCGTAGGAGCGGATTTGCTTTTTAAGATCATACATGTAAGAAACGGCCATAATCTCATTAACATTATACTTCTCTTGGAAGCTTTCAAGCTGTTCCTTGACGGATTCTTTGCTGCCGATAAATGCCATGCTGGACATGGAGGTTGCCATTTCTCTTTCCATTTGGCTCCAGATTGCGTCCATGCTTTCCACAGGCGGGCTTAACGGTGTCCGTGTTCCTCTGACAACATTTAAGAAAAATTGCTGCATCGTTGTTGCTTCTTTTTTTGCTTCCTCGTCTGTTTCTGCAGCAATAACATTTAAACAAACCATCATATATGGTTCAGCTAAGTAGGCAGATGGCTGGAATCTTCTTCTGTAAATGGAAATCGCTTCTTCCATCTGTCTTGGTGCAAAATGGGATGCAAATACATATGGCAATCCTAATTGTGCAGCAAGGTAGGCAGAATCAGTGGATGAACCAAGAATGTAAATTGGAATATTTTTATTTGCTCCTGGGTATGCGCGCACATAGCCTTGCTCTTCTTCAGGACCGAAATATGTCAGCAATGCCTGCACATCATCTGGGAAGGTATAGACAGAATCATGAGCGGACCTTCTTAATGCACTGGCTGTTTTCATATCAGTGCCCGGTGCCCGGCCAAGACCTAAGTCCAGTCTGTCTGGGTAAAGAACAGCCATTGTGCCAAACTGCTCTGCAACAACGAGCGGAGAATGGTTTGGTAGCATAATGCCCCCAGACCCAACTCTGATTTTCTTCGTGTGTTCTAATGTATGTTTAATTAAAAGAGACGTGGCAGAGCTCACTAATGTTGGCGAGTTATGATGCTCTGCGATCCAGTAGCGTGAATAGCCCATTTCTTCTGTTGCTTGTGCTAAATCAACCATTGCGTCAATTGCTTCTTTTTCTCCCTGCCCAAGGCGAATTGGCGCCAAGTTCAAGACAGAGACTGGTATATTTATGTTAGACATTGTAATAATCCTTTCTGACAATAGATTCTATATTATAGTAACAATTTCCCCAACTGAAAAAAACTTATTTGCTTATAACGCTTAAAATGCAAAAAAGAGAGAGTCACCTCTCCCCAAATAAACATTATGTTATGATAATATTTTCGTTTCATCCATCCTCGCAAACACTTTGTGGCATAAGCTGTAATGCAAGAGTGCGGCGGTGCTGAAGAGGATGATGCCTGTAAACGGAATATAAAAGAGAATAACACTGCATAAACCGAACATCGCCAGAATCAAGACAGTTATATGAATATTCATCATCGACAGCAGCAAGGAATTTCTTAAAGCCGCCTTTATCGGCAAGCGATAATGAGAAATCAGCGGAAAGATATAGAAAAATGTCGCTAAAAAGAGGAAGCTGACCAATAATACTGGAACGGTCATTACTATTTTCATAAAGGTAGCATCTTGGTTTAAATAAAAGAAGTTAAAAAACAAAATGCTTAGCAAAACGGCCATAATGGCACCAATCGAGATGCTTTGCTTGAAGTTCTCTTTAAAATAATGAAAATAATTGCGGACAACACTATTATCTTCGTTGACTTTCCACTGCCTGACGACACTGTACATAGCGCTCGTAGCCGGTGCGATTGTAATGATCGGGATGCAGGACAAAAGCCAGAAAAGATTGAGGATGAAGAGATTCGATAGTTTATCAATTACACCATAAAATTTACTGTCGATAATATTCATAGCAACAGCCTCTTTTCTTTGAATTTTGCTTTAGGTTGATTCTCCGGCGATAAATCTGTACGATAGCTCTGTTGTCTCTGTGCCTATGTAACTGCCATTTTCGATTTTATGAACAATGCTCTCGACTGCTTTATAACCGATATCCTCCACAGGATATTCAATCGTCGTGAGCGACGGTGTAATATATTTGAGCACATCAATATTATCAAAGCCCATTACTCCTACATCTTCAGGAATCTGGTAGCCTTTCTTTTTTAAGAAACGCATCACTTCTAGGGCGTATAAATCACAGGAGCAAACGATCGCTGTCTTGGCCTGACTGCGAAAATCAATTGTATCTAAGTCTGCAAGATAATCATTATGTCTAATAATTTCTGCTTCTGTCAGATTTTCCGCAGACAATGCCTCAAGGAAGCCTTGGAGCCGCTCTTCTTGTGTGTAAATATTAGTCAGCCCTGCGTATTTTAAAGGAGGCGAGATATACATAAACTGCTTATAGCCTTTACTGATAATGTGACTGACACCATTTCTCATCGCTGCCCGCTCTGGTATGCCGATATATTCCCAATCTGCCGACAGGTAATTAAAAATCGTAACAATCGGAATCGACAGTCCCTGCAGATACTCCTCGAACTCCTTACCTTTATTGACCGAGAAAAGGATGATACCGTCGACTTTATGATTGGCCAAATACTCAATGCATTGCTTTTCATTTTCCATATCCTTATCTGTGAGTGCTATGTATAAAAAATAACCGTATTGCCTTGCCCTCAGCTCGACTGCGTTTAACAGCTGTGCAAACGAGCGGTTGTACAAATCAAACAGCACTATCCCAAGTGTCATTGTCCGCCCCTTTACAAGGCTTCGCGCTGTGAAGTCTGGACGATATTTCAATTCCTTTGCTGCCTGTAACACCTTTTGCTTTGTTTTCTCTTTTATACCCGGACGATTGTTTAATGCCCGGTCCACAGTGCCTGAAGACACCCCGCAATGCTTGGCGATATCCTTGATAGTAACCCTCATAATGCCTCCATTTTATCTCCTTGCAGCCTAGGCATTCTGTTAGAAGGAATGCCTGGCATACTCGGAAACTATGCAAATAATTGTCTTTTATATCATTCTATTATACATATAATTCCATTACATTTCTCCTTATCTTTATTATTAGTGATCGTCATGAACAACTGCCTCTATCAGCCTTTCACAGAACCAATCATAACCCCTTTTTCAAAATATTTTTGAATAAATGGGTAGATAATTAAGATTGGCAGTGTGGACACGATTATGACACCATATTTAATCTGATCTGCATATTTCTGTGCATAGCCGCCGGCAGCACCGCCTGAGCCTGCTCCTTCAGCAAATACCTGATTTGATAGGAGAATATCTCTTAAGACGATTTGGAGCGGCTGCAGACTATAATCTCTTATATAAATTAAGCCTGTGAAGAAATCATTCCAATGGCCAACCAAATAGTAAAGACCTACAACAGAAATAACTGCTTTTGAAAGCGGCAGCGCTATCTTCCCGAAAAACTGAAAATGTGTACAGCCATCCATTTGTGCTGCTTCAAACAGTTCTTTCGGCAGTGAGCTTTCAAAGAAGGTTCTTGTAATAATCAGGTTGAACACATTGACTGAAAACGGCAGGATGAATACCCACATATTGTTGATTAAACTTAGCTCCTTCATCAATAAGTATGTTGGGATAAGTCCGCCATTAAAGAACATCGTCACAACAAACACAAACATTAAAAAACGTCTTGCCTTGAAATCCTGCCGTGAGAGCACGTATGCTGCAGGCAATGTAAACAGGAGATTTACAAATGTTCCTACAACCGTATAGATAATCGTATTTTTGTAGCCGATCCATATTCTTGAATCATTAAATATCTCTTGATAACCGAATAAGCTGAAGCCTTTCGGATATAGAGTCACTTGTCCTGTGGCAACTAAGGTTGAATCACTCACAGAGGCGATGACAACAAAATACAATGGATAAGCGACAAGTAAGAAGATAAATACACATAAAATCAAAATGATCGTATCAAAAACGATATCACTCTTCGTTTTGCCTTTTGTGCTGAATAACTTCATGACTTCCCTCCTACCATAAGCTTATATTGGAAAATCTCTTGGCGATATAGTTCATGGCGATCAAGAATACGAAATTGATGAGCGTATTAAAAAGCCCAATCGCTGCTGAATAGCTGAACTGATTCGAGATAATCCCGATTTTGTATACATATGTCGCAATAACTTCCGAGACTGGGAGGTTAAGAGGGTTCTGCATTAAAAATATTTTCTCAAATCCGGTGTTAAGAATATTCCCCATACTTAAGATGAACAAGATAATCATGGTTGGCACAATCGCCGGCAAATCTACATATCTGATTGTCTGCCATCTGCTGGCTCCGTCGATTTTAGCAGAATCATAGAGCTGCGGATCAACACTTGCCAGGGCTGCTAAGTAAATGATGCTGTTCCAGCCTGCATGCTGCCAAATATCAGAAAGAACATATACAGGCACGAACGCCTTTTCAGAAGCGAGGAGGTTAATGTCCCAGCCGAAGGTCGCCAAAATATGGCCGACCACTCCAGAGTTTGGCGACAATAGCACATTAAGCAGGCCGACCATAACTACAAGGGAAATGAAGTGAGGCAAATAAACGGTCGTTTGAATTGCTTTCTTCCATCTTTTCCAAATCACTTGATTGATAATAAGAGCAAGAATAATCGGTGCAGGAAATCCAAGGATGATGGTCGCAAGACTGATTACAACAGTGTTTTTCATCAAGTCAGCAAACATGTAACTGTTGATAAATTCCTTGAAGTAATGAAGACCGACCCACTCACCGCCAGTGATTCCCTTCGTAAAGTCATATTCTCTGAATGCCAATTGCACGCCGTACATAGGGATATAATTAAAGATGAAAATGATGACTATAGCAGGCAGAATCATAATCCACAATTGGTAATCTCGCTTCAAGCTCTGCAAGATATTCCGTTTTTTTGTCGGCTTCGATTGGAAGCCTGGCGCTGCTTTTTTTGCTTCCGGATTAACTACGGCCACAAGCTGTACCTCCTTTATAGAAGGATGCAGTCTGCATCCTTCCTCTTTTATAGGTGATTATTGATTCTTTTTGTAGTCATCATAATATTTCTGCATGATTTCAAGATTTTCCGGCAAACCTGTTTTTTCCACATTTTCTAAATAAGCGTCCCACTCTTTTTCAATTCCGCCTTTTGTAATCCATTGCGAATATTTCGCCATCGCTAGATTCATTAGGTTTGTATTGTTAAGACTTAGCTTGGAGTTGTCTTCTTTGCTGTATTTAATAAACATGCTAGGAAGAACATCATTTTCCACATCAATAGCATCAAGTGCCGGCTGCAGAGGCTCTGTTTGCTTGCCGACTGACTGCATATCTGTGCCAAGCTCCAGCTTAATATCATCTGCCACATACATTGGTCCGTTGTCTGCCCATGTTGTTGTCCATTTCCAAGTGCCTGGATCCATGTTCGCATCCTTAGGCGGCAAAACTTTGTAGCTTCCGTCTGCATTTTCCTCAATATTAGTTCCGAGTGAACCGAACAGAACCTGCATGCTCACTTTAGGATCGTACAGCTCATTAATAAATTTCAATGCAGCTTCTTTATTCTTCGACTGGGAAGATAAAGTAATCATGTTAACACCGTAATTAAGACCGTTATAGTCGTAATCCCATGACACTTGCTCATTAGCATCTGCTGTTACCTGCAATGGCGCCATAGAAGCATACTGTGGTGCCAGCTCATTTCCGAATCTGTCTGTCACTTTCCAGCCAAACGTATATCCAACTCTAGCTGTCTCTTTATCGCCTCGGGCAACAGATTGGTATTTCGTATAGTCTTGTGTGAATACTTCTTTGTTGATTAAGCCTTCTGCATAGCATTTATGCAAAAACTCAACAAGCTCCCTATAGCGCTCGTCTGTCAGGAAGTTCTTCACTTTGCCGTCTTCTGCATAGTAGCCTGCACCGCTGGCATCTGTCAGTGTAATGCCAAAGCTTCCTAAGAGGACTGTCGGCTGAAAGAATCCAAATCCAGTTGTACCTGTAGGTGAAAAGTCTAACGGGATTTCATCGTTTTTGTCGCCATTACCGTTCGCATCTTCATCTTTGAATGCTTTTAGGACTATATATAATTCATCCCAATTTGTCGGCATTTCCAAGCCGAGATTATCGAGCCAATCTTGGTTGATGAATTGCCTTGTCGCAGTTCCCGGCCAGAATCGCTGATATTTTGGAAGTCCGTAAATTTGCCCGTCAAGCTGTGTCGCTATCGCTTTTGTTTCCGGCTTTGCATCAAACATTGCCTTTACGTTCGGCAGACTGGAGTCAACGTCATCAGATAAGTCCTCAAACAATCCTGGAAATTGAACATAATCAGCGTCTGTAATTGCATTAGGACCGATGATCAAGTCTGGTACATCACCGCCGGCAAGCAGTGCGCCCTTCTTCTGATCCCAATCTGCTGTTACTTCCTGCCATTTAATATCAATACCGAGGCGTTCTTCAACATCTTGAAGCCATTCAATTTTATTCACATCCTGTGTTAATGGATGCTTTGTTATAAGTGCTGTAAGCTGCGGCTTCCCATCCTTTGTGACGGCTGCTTCTTCCTCTTTGTTTGAACAGCCTACTAAAACAAGAGCGGCAAGTGATGCTGCAAGAAAACCATACCCTAATCTTTTCATCTTGTTTTCCCCCACTAATAAATTTTTTGGCGTTTGAACAAACAGCTAAAGCGGTTCTATGTTTTACCTCCTTTTTTAAGATTAATATTTATATGTAAAATGTGAACGTACACGAAAAACCATGTCCATTCTACATATACAATCACCAGTGCTAATAACATACTTTCAAAAAAAATGATAGGTAACAGAGAACGTGAATAAAGTGAAGGTTAAAATTGTGAACGTACACGAATTGAAAAAAGAGAAGAGGCATGAACTTACATGAGACTAAGATGAGTAATTTCTTGTGGGTAAGGGCTTTATGTTGAGTTAATGATAACGCTTTCTTTTTTGAGCGTCAATATGCTTTTATCGCAATCTTTCCGCCATTTTCCCAGCAAATCTGGCAAAAAAACACTGACTTGCTACTAAATGTTTACAATTATCTGGTGCTCTGCCTTTATTTCTTGTCGAAGTTTCAAAGAAAGAGCCATTTTTTGTGGTATTAAACTTATAAAAAAGGGACTGCAAAAAAAGCTGTGCGAAAAACTCTTTTTAGCCCCTTTCTAGCTTGTTAACGATTGCTTTTCATGTAGTCCAACGTTATTTTTATGCCCTGTTTGTAAGAGGTTCTCGCAAGCGGGCCAATTTGTTCTTCATATTTTTTACCGCTTAATAGTACTGGCTGTTCGTACAGATACATCATTTCAATCAATTCCTTCATGAACGGATTAAACAAAGCCATGAACTTAATCATTGTTTTTGATACAGTTCTAAAATTTTTGCTGTAATTCCATTCCGTTTGTAGGAGTTCTTTCATTTCATTGCCTGTTATTGGGGACACGCCGGGAATATTCCAATTCTGATTGTAAGCATTCTCCCGTAAGGCAAGCTCTATCATTGCCTTTGCCCCGTCTTCTGTAAACAGAAATTCCTTTGCTAGTGAAGGAGAGCCGATAAAATTGGCGGTTTTATTTAAGGCAACGTTTTTTAATGTTTCATTAAGCACTGTATTTCCCGCATTTGGTCCGTAGAAATCCGGCATATGAACGATCAGATATGGCACACCGCTCGTCTTGATTACATTCTCCATCTCCAGACGAATACTGCCTTTTTTCGTATGCGGTTCTTTTTTCGCAGCCTCATCTATCGGACTGTCTGTTTGCCTGCCGTAAGCGTAGATGTTATCAACAAGTGCAAATTTAGCTTCTTGACCTTTTGCTGCTCTCAGCATGTTTTTTAGTGCGAGCGGATGTGTCGTCTCCCATTCTTGATAAGGGAAGCTAATAGCATGGAACAACACATCAGCACCGTCTGCTGCATGAATGATATCTTTCTCCAATAAAGCATCCCCTGCTCGCACCGCTACACCTGGCATATTGTTAAATAGTTCTTTAAGCTTTTGCTCGCCTCTGGCAAAGGCAATTACTTCAATATTTCTGCGTCTAAGCTCTTGTACGAGTGCATACCCCATTCCACCTGTTGCTCCTGCTACTAACGCTTTTTTCATGCCCTTCTCTCCCTTAACCGTTTTATTAACCACTGGTCAATTAAAAGTAAAAAAATTGTTTTAGCTCATGGAAGAGCTAAAACTATGCATGACTTTCCAAGCCTTGTATAAGGAATTGCACATGATATTCTGCAGCCGTTTTTGCTTCTGCAAATCCACCGACAACACCGTGATAATGGGAAACAAAGCCATGAAGTGACAAAAATGCAGACCAGATCCCGCTCAACTTTAGCCTGTTGGCTGAAAGAGCTTGAATAGCCTTAGCAAACTTTTCATAAGAAAGATTGGCAGCTTCCCGTGATAAACTGTCCACTTCCCTCTCCCGCTGCATAAACATCATTTCATATTGACTTTGATTGTCGAGGCCAAATTCAATAAATCTGAGCATCAGCTTGTGCAGCTTTTTCATATCTTGTTCCTTTCCATGTAACGTTTCCTCAATAAGCTGATTTAATACAGCAAACCCTTCATCGACTATTGCATAAAAAAGCTCTGCCTTATTTTTAAAATGATAGTAGATAGCACCGTGACTGCAGGCAAGCTCCTTTGCAATGCTGCGCATGGAAACTTCTTGATAACCTTTTTCCACAAACAGGCTCCTTGCCTTTTGCACGATAATATCCCTCGTTAATTCTTGTGTTCCTGCTTTTCTGGGCGACATATGCTGCTCCTTTTATTGACCATTGGTTAATAAGATTATAACACATCTTCCTGTTTTTACAATAATCGGTAAAAAATTATATTGCTGTCTTTTCACCTCTGCTGTACGAATTTCCACCTGTTTAACATCGGAAGCGGCACGGAAAGCACGCTTCAGCTTTTCTGATAGCAATTGGCGTGAATTACTGGTTTATCCATTCCTTCGTTTTCCATTTGACAAACAATTGCTTATTTATAGAAGTTAACTTCCTTTTTTGAAACCTTTGCTGCGAACTTTTTTGATGCTGTCTTTTATTAGCCATTGAATGCGTAAAATTATTTTCAAGCTGCTTCCTTCCTTTTCCAGCATGATTTCTGCTGCTTTCCTAATATTACATGTAAGACTTTTTTAGAAGCCTTCTTGATTACGAACGTTTGTTCTGATATATTAAACACTATAAGGAGATGATTTTCATGATACGAGACAGAGGGGCGATTAAATGGACAGCAATGATGCTGCCAGAGCATGTCCAAAGCGTTAAAGAAGCGCTGGCAGAAGATAAGAAACTAACCCAGCCTATCCTCGACGAGGACCAGATCCGCGAAATGGAGCTGCTTATCCTTGAAAGCATGGAACACGGCTGGAGCCTTCATTGTGAGGTTTTCAAAAATGGTGAAATCCGGCATGTCAGCGGCCATGTCGTATATATTGATCATCTGAAACAGGAAATTCGCATACAGGATGATTCAGACAATATTCATCCGATTCCTTTCCGCAGCTTAGTAAACATTCAAAAAGATTAAAAAAGGAGATGCTTTCGTGTGTTTGATTATACTCAATTTCCAAACCGCTCGATTCTGTGCGTGGATATGAAAAGCTTTTACGCAAGCATTATCGCCGTTCATGAAGGCTTGGACCCCCTCACCTGCCATCTTGCAGTTGTCGGTAATACAGATCGCACAGGCAGTGTCGTCCTCGCAGCATCTCCTGCCATGAAACGAGATTTCAAAATTAAAACCGGCTCCAGGCTTTTCGAGATACCTGACGATCCAAAAATTAAAATTTTTAATCCGCGCATGGGCTTGTTTGTCCGTGTATCAACAGAGATTACGAAGCTGTTCTTCCGATATGTTCCGCCATCAGCCGTTCATACATACTCTGTGGACGAAAGCTTTCTGGATGTAACCGGCCTTGAGAAAATTTGGGGCACACCAGAGGAAATAGCGAGGCAAATCCAGCAGGATATCCTTTTAGATTTCGGCTTGCCGTCAACGATTGGCATCGGCCCTAACATGCTGATGGCAAAGCTTTGCCTTGATTTGGCTGCAAAAAAGACAGCGAACGGCATTGCAAGCTGGACGTATGAAGACATTCCGGAAAAGCTGTGGCCTGTTTCCCCGCTCCGGGAAATGTGGGGCATTGGCAGCCGTGTGGAAAAAACACTGCACAGTATGGGGATATTTTCTGTCGGTCAGCTTGCCCGCTATGATTTGGCCTTGTTGGAGAAAAAATTTGGCATAATGGGCAATCAGCTCTACCACCATGCTTGGGGAATTGATTTATCCGAAGTCGGTGCACCGATTATGCAGGGCCAGATCAGCTACGGAAAAAGCCAAGTTCTGCTGCGCGACTATAAGGATGAGAGCGAAATTAAATCGGTCATTCTGGAAATATGTGAAGAGGTGGCAAAAAGAGCGAGGGCACACCACCATGCAGGAAGAACTATCAGCTTTAGCCTGGCCTACAGCAAAGAGGAGTTCGGCGGCGGATTCCATCGGTCGCGGACAATTGACAAGCCGACTAATATCACGATGGATATATACCGTGTCTGCTTGGAGCTGATGCGGGAGAACTATAATGGCCAGACTGTGCGGCAAATCTCCCTTTCTCTTGGAAAGCTCGAGAAGGATACAGAGGTTCAGCTCGATTTATTTGATACAAACAGCTGGAAAAAGAGAAAAATCGGCTATGTGGTTGACAGTATCCGCAATCGTTACGGTCCTGCCTCCCTGCTGCGTGCTGTTTCCTACACCTCTGGCGGGACTGCCAAACATCGAGCCAAGCTTCTTGGCGGCCATATAAAATAAAGGAATTGCCTGTTCGCTTAGCGAAAATAACAAAATGGCAAAGTCTTTAAAAGGAGGTACCCTTGCTATGTTCCTAAAAAAAATCTCACTTCTGGCAGACAGCATGCCAAAAAGCAGCTATCCCTTTTCCATCCCAGCCCTTAAAAATTTACGGGAATTAAAATTAACCAATAAAGTAACCTTCTTTATCGGCGAGAATGGCTCAGGCAAATCGACATTGCTCGAAGCGATCGCCGATAAATGCGGCTTTCATACAGCAGGAGGCGGGAAAAACAATTATTATGAAGTGCATTCTGCTAACTCTGATTTAGGTGACTATATTCGGTTATCTTGGATGCCTAAAATTACAAACGGCTTTTTTCTGCGCGCTGAATCCTTTTACCATTTCGCGACATATCAAGATGAACTGGAAAGTGACAAATTAACGCGTACTAACTACCGGGCTTACGGCGGCAAATCTTTGCTTGAGCAATCACATGGCGAATCCTTTTTAGCTCTTTTTCAAAACCGCTTTAACGGGCAGGCCATCTATTTACTCGATGAGCCCGAAGCTGCGCTTTCACCGCAAAGACAATTAGCCTTTATCCGTATTCTTTATGATTTGGCTGAGTATGAAGATTGTCAGTTTATCATTGCTACACACTCCCCTATCCTGCTTGGATACCCAAACGCATCCATCCTAAGCTTCGACGATGGCGAAATAAAAGAAATACAGTATGAAGACACAGACCATTACCAGTTAACAAAGTATTTTTTACAGCACCGAGAAAGGATGCTAAGTGAACTGCTCAAAGACGATGAATAATCATCATTACCCTTAATGGATATTCTTCTAGAAATAGGAAAATATAAGAATATCTTCATCTACACAAGGAGTCATTTATGATTGGTATGCTAGCTGCCATTATTCTTTTTAATGCTGTCGTCTATTTTATAAAAAAGCGTTTAACCTGGAACCAAATTTTGCATATATGGATGTTTACCATCGTGTTCCAGTTGATTTTTGATGTATATATTGATTTGAAATACCATGCCTATTGGTATTTGTCAAAAGGGATTGACTGGCTGGCAATTCCCCAGCTATTTTTATTGGTGCCTCCTGTTAATATTATTTTTTTGAATTATTATCCATTCAAAAAAAAGCTAAAATCAAAAGCTGTTTACATTGCAGTTTGGGCTTGTGCCATAGTCTTGTATGAACTAGTGACATTGCTGCCAGAGCCTTGGGGCTATTTTCATTATGGCTGGTGGAAGATATGGTACTCCATTTTGTTAGATCCTTTTCTGCTCATCATCGTAGTCAAATACTACAAATTTATTTGCCGTTTGGAAGCAAAAGCAGAAAAACATGCACCAACTTAAAAATGAGTATAATTTCTCAGTTGAAGAAAAAAAACATTTACAAAAAATTAATATGTGATAAAAGTCACCCCTTAGGAATCCAGGAGCTGCATGCGTTTTCCTTGACATTTCTTCGTATAATGATAGAATCGACTTGGGCAAATTTTACGAAAGTAAAAGACGCAAAGCCACGGGCCTAAAGCAAAAGCAATGGCAGCCGGGTTGCAGATAAAGAATGTGAGGCCGCGAAAATTAAGGATAGAAATCCCTGATTACGCAGCCTATTAAAGAACGACACTTCCTGTCTAATTTGCCTTAATAAATTAGAAAAGAGGAGAAGTATGTTTTATCCAACTGTTCTTAATGAAAAAACCAGCCTTCGACATATCGTGAAAGATAGGCAGTATTGCATGTGCGGTTCTAAGTATAATCCATATGCAACACTTGAAAAACGTGATTTTAAACGGATTGAATTTAAGCAGGAGCATGAAATTTCTTGCCCTAGCTGTAAAAGAATGTCTCATTAAGTGTAAAAAGGGAGCTGATGTCAGCTCCCTTTTCCTAATTTATGCAAAAAAAAAAGAGCATCTTAACGAATGCCCATAACGCTTATATACTCTCTAAAAAAAACGCGTAAATCCTTTTCCTCATTGTGCAGTTCATAACTTTCCAATCTCAGTTTGGCTAATTCTTGCTGCAGGCTCTTGTTGGTTGAATCATGCTGGAGCTGTTTTATAATTAAAATCGACTTGGCCTTTGTTTCAAATTGGGCTTTAGCCAATAACTTCATTTCGTTGATAAAAGAGTCTTCTTTTAACATTTAAACACCTCCTATATATTCACTTCGACATTTGCTATTCATTTCCTTTTTTTTTCGCAAAAGTATCTTTTTTTCTTCCATCATTTTTTAGTACTTTAAACCCATAACATTTTTTTGTAATACAGGAAAAAAATACCTTAGCAACTACTTTCATAAGAGCTACAATAAAAATACAAACATAGACATGCTTAAAATATTTTTAAGGAGGATTTCTATGATTAAATCTTTTATTTGCTATATGCGCAGGTATCACAAATTCGACTATTATAATGATAGATGCAAAACTTGCGGAAAACTTAGAAAGCATCCTTAAAAATACAGAGCCTTTATAAGCTCTTTTTTTTTACAAAAAATTAGTAGAAAACAATGTTTAGTGGGGCCGGCGCTAGGGAAAAATGGGATAAATGATACTTATGAGAGGTGTTAATATGTCTTCCTTGAGACTCTTAAGTAATCAATCCTTGCTTCTCGCCTATCGGCATGCCCTTCGTTTACAGCTTGATCCAGCATTTACAATAATGCTTAAACAGGAAATAAAAAGGCGAAGACTTATCCGTATCGTCTATAAAGAAAACGAGAAATTTCTCTCTGAGCAACCTAAAAAAGGGAAAATCTAAGAAGCAGGAATTGGTGAAATGAATCAAGCTTTTAAAAAAAGAATAAAATTACGAAAATCAGCCCATACTATAAACAGGACTTGTAGCTCAACGGATAGAGCGACCAGGTTGTTCTAACATGAGAACAGCTTAGCGTATTTTGCGGGTTCAAATCCCGCCAAGTCCTATTTCCCTCCAATATACTCTCCACACTCCTATAGGTGATACAATGTCTATTCCTTAGTGCTAACCGGTATTTTCCAAACAACAAAGCGCTGTCAGTGGTGGATAATTAAAGAAAATATCGCCATTTTGACTGGCTATCCTTGTCGGCACAGTTTTTACCTTCTATTTTACATATAAAAATTGTCTCTTTACTTAGTGACAAACTTAATTGTCGGTGCTGGACTTTTTTTGCTTTAAGCAAAAGGTATGAACACTTTATCAATTGGTGAATATTCTTTCATTTGGTGTACATGTCATGACGACTGTAGTCGCTGTTCTAATTTATCTTTACCAAAGATGGCAAAGTGAAAGAACGGAAAGAAAACGCCTCCTAAACGAGGCGTTTTTTTTGTATATTTCCTACGATTGCGCCATTGCCCGGGAAATCTGCAAGACTTTTCAGATTATTTTTCTATTAATACAGTTTTAGCTTGGTTAGAACGGATAGAGAGAGAGAAACTATTGTCATATATAGAAAGCAAAGATTCAATATTTTCATTTAATTGACAGAGCCAGGCTTGTTTCAGGCTAGCGGCGTTGAAGCTGACAGAAATTTCGCCTTCGGTTGCAGCAGGGTTATACATCCGCACTATGAAACCGTTGCAGTTTTCTGCTTTTTTTAATGTACTTAACACCTCCGTTCCAGTTCCCTTTTCCTGAAGCAAACTGAAGCATAATGGCGTTTGCTTGTGTGACGAGTTAAGCTTCATCGCATGATAAGGAATTTTATTATATGTTTCAATAGGGGTTCTGAATTCTTTAGAGATTCTTGCTGTATATTGTGTGCCTTTACTGATGGAAATAGCAAATTCGACGTTAAGAATGCCTTGCATTTGCGAATCAGGTGTAGGAAGCTTGATTCCTGAAGGGCGTCCTGGCCTTCTTACTAAATTCTCCTTGCCAAGGTAACCAACACTGCGTAAGAGCGTTAAAGCAATCGTGTCAAAATGGTCTCCTATAATTTCATATTCTCTAATGCTGTTTGTAATAGCGCTAACCGTATAATGCTTATCATACAGGCTTACATAGGACAGCATTGGATAAATCGCATCAGGCCGCTCATCCCAATCTTCTTCCTCCCAGCTGTGCATCGCTGGATCGCTAACACCTCTTTTAATAGACCCAAACTGATTATCTGCAACAGAAAAAGCAGCAGCAATCTTTGTAGGAATTAACGTCCGTAAACGATAATCCTTTGCCTGATTATTAATTTCTCCAGACACTTTGATTATTTGCTGATCAGTAGGGATGATTATTTTCCAAGTTATCTCTGTGAGTGAGCTGTTTATATGCTTTTTTCTGTCCTCAGCGTCTTTTGGAACAGCGATTTTGACTTTCATATCTATTCGCGCTTCTAAGTCATTTTGGGAAATCGCATAAGAAGTGACAGCATGATGATGAACAACAGGCTCCTCTGCAAACACAGGAGAATAATCATACTCATCTCCATCATCGCCGGACGTTTCTAAAAGCAGCACATTACAAAATGTTCTGTCCATACTCTTATCATAAATAGTCAACGTCCCATTGAGATTAACGGTAATTCGATAAAATGGTGTTTCAACAGTATCCTTCTCAACGAAGGATACTTCTTTTTCTTTGTCCATTGGTACAACAAAAAAAGTTTTGTAGCCCATAGACGGAATAGTTGACTTAAATTGAATATGATAACGCCAAAAGGGTTCATAGTTTCCGTAATGAACAAGCTGCCTGTCAATCAAGCCAGGGTCCACCATTTCTTTAGCTATCATTTCAAACGGCACCTCATAACCATCTGCATCTTCTAAAATAAAGGAGCGATGTATCGTTGTAATCACTGCATTTACCGTATCATGTCTGCTATAAGGAAGAAGATTAAAGGCTGTGAGCAAATCCTCCTCTCGGTCTGTATCAATAGAATCAGTAATTTTCCGCTTATAGAACTCTATCAATCTGTCTGTCTTTTCTTCTGCCAGCAAAAAACGATTTTTTATTTCGGCATGAACTTTGTCAGAACAGCAGCAGCCAATACTGTCATGAGCATGATTTTTCAAGATTTCTTTCCAAATCAACTCGATTAAGCCATGATGATATTCAAATCCTAAAGAATAAGCGATAGCTGCTAATGGCTCAAGAATATCGACTAGCTTATTTTCAATTCGGGTATTGGCCGCCTTTATATCCATTCTGCTTGAATAAATGCTGCGATGAACTCGCATGTATTTGCCATCAAGCAACTCACCTTTTATAGTCGGCAAATGCTGCGGTAAATCTGCAAAACTATCTTGATAGCTGCTTAATAAAAACTGTCGATCTGGATAGATTTCTTTCAAGTTCTCGATAACTTGAAAGATATTTTTCTGGATTGGCATCTGGTCATGGCCATTTGGCAAAATAACACTCCCATTCGTGCTGCCTTTGTCCAATATTGGCAAATATTTATCCATTCTTTCGCGGAGTGCCACCTTGTTTTCTGGCAAATATTTGCCGATTGCATATCCTAACGGCAGCAGCTGAACAAGTACTTTGGAGCCTTCATCACTTTCCCAGTAAAATTCAGTTTTATCCGTTCCGTGCCGTTCAGAAGCTCCTCTCCAAAAAATAAAATGCTTCATATCAAAGCCATTTAATAGCTGCGGCATTTGCGATGACTGGCCAAAGGAATCAGGCAAATAACCGATCATCATTGCCTGGCCAAAGGCAGCACAATCCTTTAAGCCGTAAAGTAAATTACGGACAATCGACTCTGCTCCAACAATCATTTCATCTGTTTGTGTATACCAAGGTCCAATGAACAGCTTCCCCTTTTGCACAAGCGTTGTTATTCTGTTGCGGTTTTCTGGTTTTGCTGCTAAATAATCTTCTAAAATAGCTGTTTGGCCATCTAGCAGAAATGCTGGATAATCTGGGTTGTTTTCGAGCATTTCGAAAATTTCCTCCATATTGTTTACAAGCAAGATCCGCGATTCTTCTGTTGAGAAATACCACTCTCGATCCCAGTGCATATGTGGGATAATATGTACTTTCTTCATCTTTCCCCTCCTGTTTCTTTGCTGAGTTTTCTTTGCCTGCTGATGATTAAAAGTGCTGTTGAAATACATGCTCCAACACATGCTGCGCCAAGCCAAATAAAACCAGCCATAAAGATTGATTTTCCTTGCAATAAGGCTAGAGAGAAAATCCCTGCTCCAGGGACGTTCAAGCCAATTTGCGAGCTGGCTACAATGGCGCCGGTAACTGCGGAACCAGCGATTAAGGACGGGATAACCCGAAGAGGATCGTTCATCATAAACGGAATCGCTCCTTCTGTAATCCCTGCTAATCCAAGGAGCCATGTTTGTTTGCCGATTTCCCGTTCTTGCTGATTAAAGAATTTCTTGCCAATAATAGTAGCTGCCGTTACAGCGAAGGCAGAAACCATTTTAACGGAAGCAAACGCTGCATAAGGAATAAAGTTGCCACTTGCCATCGCACCAATACAAAATGTGTAAGCAGCTTTATTGACAGGACCTCCCAGATCAAACGAAACCATCGCACCAATGATGGCCCCTAAAATAATGGCATTTGCGCCAGATAAATCTTCCAGCCAAGCATTGAGAGCTTGATTCAGCCATGCTAAAGGCTCGCCAACTACAAACAGCATGACAGCGCCAACGATTAATGTTCCTGCAACTGGATAAACCCAAAAACTAATAAAGCCAGCAAATATTCCATTCGTTTTAAATCTGTGCTTAAACCATTTGAGCAAAAATCCTGCCAGAAATCCGCCCAGCATTCCGCCTAAAAACCCGCTGCCAATTAAATTAGCTGCAATTCCCGCAGCAAAGCCTGGGGCAAGTCCCGGTTTATCCGCGATAGAATAGGCCATATACGCTGATAAAATCGGAATCATCAGCTGCCCGAGCATTCCGCCGCCAAGCTGCCTTAACAGCCACAGCCATGAGCCTTCAAGCTCATATACATCCTGTAATCCAAATGCTTGTGCTATTAATACAGCAGCAGCCAAGGTCATTCCTCCTGCGACAATAACAGGTATGATATAAGAAATACCTGTCAGGATGGAGTCTTTTACCTCTGTTTTAAAGGATTTGTTATCTGAGCTATCACTGTCGTCTGTCTGCGCATAACTATTATTTTCTGCTGGCTGCCGTTCTGCTATGTTAATGGCTTTAGTGATGATTGCAGAGGCATTTTTCAGAGGTGCAGCAACATTTGTCTTCACTTTAGGCAAATGGCTGTAGCGCTGCTCGTCTTTAATAGCCACATCGTTTGCAAAAATCACCGCATCTGCTCTATTTAAATGAGCATTCGTATGCTTGTCTTCCACACCATTGGCACCTTGCTTCTCAACCAGCACAGCAACACCCAGCTCCTTGCCTGCCTGTATTAATGCCTCTGCTGCCATATACGTATGAGCCATGCCTGCTGGACACGCAGTAACCGCTAAAATCGTTTTGCTAGTCCCCGGTAGTTCAAAAGATTTTTGCTCGTCCGTGTTATCAAGCTGCTGCCATAACTCAACAGGGCTTGCCGCATTCAATAACCGGTGTTTATAGTCGTTATCAAATAAACGTTTCATAAACTCAGAAAGTAATGTTAGATGAGTAGAACCTGCTTTATCTTCTGGAATCGCCAGCATAATAACCAATTTTACTTCATGGTCTGGATTGACACTTTCCCAATCCAATAACGGCACTTTAACTGTAGCAATTGCAAAAGCTGCTTCTTTTACAGCTGTTGATTTTCCGTGCGGGATTGCAATGCCCCCCTCAAAACCTGTCGGTGACAATTGTTCCCGCTCCAGCACAGAATTAAGAAATTCTTGTTCAGAATATAGCTTTCCTTCCTTGTAGAGCAAATTCGTCAAAAACTCAATTGCCTGCTGCTTCGTTGCAAAATTTTTGTCGGTACACAATAAGCGGACAGATGTTAAGTCTCTTAACTTCATAGAACTAACCTCCTTTTTTGAAATCGATTTCATTTTTTCGGTTTAATACTAACAAAAAAAACAAGAAGAGCAGCTTTTCTTCTTGTTTTTACACAAATAAAAATTGTTTATGGAATTTTTGTGTATTTTTCACTTAATTTATGCTCCAATACTGTTCTGACAACGCTTGAAGTACAATCATAACAGGTGTTTTATCTGTAATGTTATAACCATTTTTCAACCTTTTAGGGGAATAACAGTATAAATTGTAATCTGTTAGTTTTTGTAGTGAATTATGACTAAAATGAGTCAAAGATATCGTTTGGATGTTCTGCTCTATTGCTAATTGGGCGATTTCAAGAACAAGCGGTGTTTCTCCTGAAAGACTGATTGTAAACAGCGCATCTTGCTTTGTCATCGATTTAAGCATATGCATTAGCTCATGTCTGTGACTTAAATAGACAGAGCTTTTGCCGACTACTCTAAGATTTCTTACCATCATTTCACAAAAATCAGCAGAGTCACCAGCACCGTAAAATAAGATAGTTTTAGCAGAAACAAGTTTCCACGCCAGTTTTTCAAGCAACTCTGTATCAAGAAGATCATATGTCTTTTTTATAAAAGCGAATGAAAGATGCTCCTCTGACTGTGCCGCTTGCAGCTCATCCTTCATGCTGTTTTTCATATGAGAAAAGCTGTCATAGCCAAGCTTTTTAGATAACCGTGTAATCGTATTAGGAACAGTGTACAAAGCAGCTGCAGAGGTTTGAATTGAATGATGGATAAAATCATTTTTATGCTGAAGAATATACTCTATAATTTGGTCATCCGTATCATTAAGCTTATACTCAAACATATGTACTCGCTCTTCAAAGTTCATCTAAACTCACACCTAATGATAATTTTAGTAAATAGAATGAAAAGACCATTCACTTATCCATTCGCCTGCGCCAAATCATATGATGCGCTCCCTCTCCCCAATAATCTTCTAACAATAAGTATGGACTGCCAAGTTTTTTCGTCCATACTTTTTGAGCGAGCTGATAGCCGCTGTCCAAGCAATATTCTTTTATTCCCTTGCTTTTTAAGACTTCGAGGATGGCCTGCAAAAGCAGTGTGCCAATCCCTTTGTTCTGATGGTCTGGATGAACAAACGCTGTGCCCACCTCCAACATATCAGTGAATTCTCCCTTTGTTTCTCTTACTATTAATGCACTTACAGGGCCATATGCAATGCAGCCGAGCAAGTCTCCAGTAGCTTTATCAGTTGCCAATAAAAAATATCGCTTCTTTCCGCCGCTCGCAAAATCTTCGTTAAGCTGGTCCTGCTTTTCCTGAAGCTCCATTTGTCTGTCCTCGACAAGATTGGCAATACCATTCTTATCAAACGTGCTTTTGAGCATGATATCAAAAAAATGCTGCAGTTCTTTTCGGTCTGTCTCGAGCGGCCGTCTTATTTCTATTAAATGCATCTTTATTCCTCCCCATTATGCCTGTTTTTTCTAGTGTAATCCTTTTCTTCATGCATATAAATAGGACAATAATATAACTTGTGATAAGTTCCTATTTTTTGTAATATTAAAATCAAAGGAGTGGATATTAATGGAATTAGCACTCAGTTTGTTTCGGTTTGTGGGGGAGATCATCGCAGCTATTGCGATGAGTGCTTGGGCACATTATGAGGAAAAATGGAAAAGAAACTAATCATACAAAGATGACTGATAATAAACTGCCTTGGTATCTGAAAGAAAAAGTATTGTTTGTGCTGTGCTTTATATTACCGCCAATTGCCTATTTCATTGTAATGGCTAATAAGAAAAAATTAGGCAGAAAACGGTACTTAGAGCTGTTAACATTTTCGACATTAATGGTTAGTATTTGGCTGTTAAAATTCCTGCCAAACTTGCTGTATTTTTTGATTTTGCTTATTATCATCCTGGCACTCATATTTAAGCCCTGGAAAAAATAAAAAAATAAGAGGAGTTTCCCTCTTATTTTTTTTAATGAAAAGATGGACTTTGCACTCCAAATTACCAGCTTTTATAGGTTACTTTGCTTTTAAAGTGATTAACCCAATGCTCGGTGTATTAAACAGACGAAATTGTGCAAACCAAGGTCCACTTACACCTAATCCGTTATTTATATATTGGGTATGATTATCAACCGTATGCACACCTGTTACGTTCACTTTACCAGGAAATAAGCCAAAATTCGGAGCATACAGCGGACCGATAATCGGCAATTTGAATTGTCCTCCAAGCGTATGACCGTTAAGACTGACATCCCATTGTCTCCATTCTTTGTCTGCATCATTTAATGTTGTTGTCCGATATTCATGCAGATACGGATCTTCATAATCAATTTCTGTGGCACGGTGGGATATTTCAACCGTAAAGGGGTCTTGCTGCTCCTTAAGTCGAGCTTCAAACGCTTCTTTTTCTTCTAACAATTGACTTGAAATATCACCTGCTCCTACTTCATTCATGCCAACATACGGATTTGTTTTTAACCAAATCGAGTCTCCTCCCTTCTTAATCTCCATCCCTGGATAGAGTGGCTTGACATTATATTTTGTAAACAAATCATAAAAACGGTCACCCTTTTTCAATGCAGCCGTACTGTTATCTCCATCCTTATCACCTAAAATATAATACATGTCGTTATTTTTCGGCATTCCCTTTAATAAGCTTTCAAGCGGCTGCAAATTCTCTTCTTCTTCGGAAATATAGTCTCCTGTGAAAACAACTGCATCATACTGCTGTTTTTTTATTACATTCACTAGTTTTTTTTGATTGTTTCCAAATTCCTTTCCTTTTAAATCAGATATCTGCAAAATTTTAAAGTTATCAAATGCTGCTGGTAAACGATTATGAGCAATTGTCACTTTGTCTACAGTTACATGTGAATTGCTCCAGATAGTGCCAAGTAGGAATAGAATAATTACACCAATAATAATCCAAGCTGTTTTTATTTTTTTCACTTTCATTCTCCTTTAGTGCTTAATGATTTTTTTATAGCTTTTTTCGGTGAATAGATAGGTTGCACCATAAATGACTGTAAAAATGATTGCTGCAAATAATCCGCTGCCTAACACAACAAGCCAATTATCCATTGCAGCGATACCAATGATTTTCGTTACAAGCGGCAAACCGGCTCCTAAATGAAGTAGTGCTACGGTGAGTGGGGCAAAAAACATAATCAGCGTTTGCTTTCTAATGGTTTTCATAATTTCTGCTTCACTCATGCCTACTTTTTTCATAATGGCAAAGCGATTTCGATCGTCATAGCCTTCTGAAATTTGCTTATAGAAAATCATTAACGCTGTCTCGGCAACTAAAACCGCACTAATAAAAATTCCTAAAAACAGCAATCCGCCAAAACGAACTAACAGTGATTCTTTGTAAATTGACTTTGCTTCTACATCCAAATAGCCAATTTTGTCGGCCTCCTCTGCAATCGCATGGGAAAAATCATTCACTGCGTCTGCATCCCCCTGTAAGTTAAAGTCTTGATACATAGTAAGTGAGTTTTCCAAATCTAGTGTTTGCGCAAATTCACCAGTTAACGGAGCAATGACGTAAATCCAATTGCGATCAACACTGTCAGCAAGGGCTGTATCAATTGGCAAATCTTCAACCATACTTTTCACTTTAAATGATTCTTCGTTTAGGTTGATGCTTTGTAATCCTGCAGTCTCTTTATCTTTTAAAAGCATTACTTCATCTGCAGCTAGCGAAATATCCTCGTTTGTTAGTGTATTAAAATCTTCTAACGGCAAAATAAGAAAGAAGTCTTCCTTTCCATCTCCTGTTAAATCAGCAGCAAACTGTCCGCCGCGGTATGATGCAGCAGATGTAGTGTCAACATCATAACGATTTTTATTGTTATCGATAAATGTTTGCAGCTGCTGCTGCTCAGGGATGTTTTCTGCCGGATTTGTAATGGATACATCGAACTGAAAGCTATTGTTCAGCATCGTATTAACACCTAAATATAAGGAAATGGTAGTTGTCATAACAATTAAGGTCGCCGTGCTTAACACAGCAATATTTGCTAATCCGACCGCATTTTGTTTCATCCGAAAAATCATGGTTGAAATGAGGGTAAAATTGTTTTTGTTATAATAAATGCTATTCTTTTTGCGCAGCATTTTAAGGAGAACAATACTTGCCGCAATAAAAAGCAAGTACGTTGCTGCCACAACAAGGACTATTGCTGTAATCATCGCACTTATATCTAATTTTGGGTCTTTAACAGTAAATGATAGAAGATATCCTGAGAATAAGAGGACACCACCAAGCATTGCCAGCACAAGCTTCGCCTTCGGTTCCCGCTCCCCTATTTGGGCCCCTTTCATTAATTCAATCACTGAAACAGAGTGAATCTGCTTTAAGTTAAAGACCAGGATAATGGAAAAGACCATTATGAATATGCCAATCGTTTTTAATAAGGCAGGTATAGAAATCATACTGACTGTTAACGGGACCTTCATCATGGCGGACATAGCTATGCCGACAGCTTGATTTAATACTAGACCAACTGCAATGCCACCTATCATTGTGAATAGTGCAATAAGCGCAGTTTCTAGTATTAATATTTTTCGAATATGCTTTTTCTCCAAACCTAATAAATTATATAAACCCATTTCCTTCTTTCGTTTCTTAAATATAAAGCTGTTGGCATACATCAAAAAGAACAGAGATAGTACGGTAAACAATAAACTGCCAAACTTCATCACGTCGATGGTAAAGTTCCCGCCTGAAATGGATTTCAGCGCATGAGCATTGACCAGGCTGTTAATGGTATAAAACAGGGCTATAATGACCATGCAAGTAAATAGATAGGGCCGAAACATTAAGCCATTGGTTTTGATGTTCGTTACCGCTAATTTCACATACCATTTTTTATTCATAGGCTGCGGCTCCTTTGTGCAATTGCTGCTGATTGCATGTCAAAAATTTGTTGGGTGATATCTTCATTCTTATCTCTTTTATGGATCTCACTGTTGATTTTTCCGTCTTTAATAAACAGCACACGGCTTGCTTTACTTGCTGCATACACACTATGTGTCACCATAATGATGGTTTGGCCCGCTTGATGAAATCTTGCAAACAAATTCAACAGCTCCTGTGCAGAACGAGAATCGAGTGCGCCAGTCGGTTCATCAGCTAAAATTAAGCTCGGGGCTGTGATTAACGCCCGTGCAACTGCAGCTCGCTGCTGCTGGCCTCCTGAAACTTCGTACGGATATTTTTCTAAAAGATGATCAATTTCCAATATGCTTGCTAAATCCTTTATTTTTGCATTCATCTCCTTTACAGAGTGATCAGCAAGGACTAGCGGTAAAAAAATATTATCCTTTAAGGTGAATTGATCTAATAAGTTAAAATCCTGAAACACAAATCCTAAGTGCTGCCGGCGAAATGCTGCCAATTCATCATTTTGAATTTGTTTGTAGTTCACACCCTCCAGCAGTACTTCCCCTCTTGTAACGTCATCTAAAGAAGCTAAAATATTTAAGAGTGTTGATTTGCCTGAGCCTGACTCTCCCATAATGGCAATATATTCTCCTTTATTTACAGTGAAGTTAATATCAACCAATGCCTCAACCTTTGCACCTTTGTGAGACTGATAAACCTTTTTTACATTTTGCACCTTTAAAATTTCCATACTTATCCCTCCGAAAAATAAAAAAAGCCTTTGCTTTCAGTACTTTAATCATACTGAAACCAAAAGCTTTCTTTATTTGCGTTCTATAACAATTATCTGCTTTTTTTCTGCGTAAAATCTTACAAAATTCTTACGATAACGGCAGCTTCACAGTAAAGTTAATCTTTTGCCCATTTGAACTCGCTGTTATCGTGCCATGATGCTGTTCCATAATTTGCTTAGCAATAGCCAATCCAATCCCAGCACCGCCGCTTCGAGTCGATCTCGCTGCATCTAAGCGATAAAATTGTTCAAACAGGCGATCCAGCTTGTCACGTTCAATCGGATATCCTTCATTACTGAATTGAATCACCGCACTGTCCTCATCCTGCGTAATAGAAATAACAATTTCACTATCCTCAAAGCTATAATGCACAGCATTGCTAACTAAGTTATCAAATACTCTTTGAATTTTCTCTGCATCACAAGCAATTTCGATATGTTGCGAGTCTTCGATACGATATGTTAAATTTTTAGCTCTTAATATGGGCTGAAACTCAAACAAGAGCTGCTCCAGCATAAATGACAGATTCACTTTGCTGTAATGTAAGGAGATGGCCGATAAATTAAAGCGCGTTATCTCAAAAAACTCATTAATTAAATCATCTAAGCGCTCTGCATTAGACATTGTTACATGGATAAATTTTTGATACATCTCGTCTGAGAGATTTTTCTCATCTCGCAGTAATGTTAAGTAACCGATAATCGAGGAAATCGGTGTTTTCAAATCATGTGCCAAATACACAATTAAATCATTTTTCCGCTGCTCCGCTTCCTTTGCTGCACGCTCTTTTTCCTTCAGCTCATACTTCAGTCTTTCCATCCCCTCCTCTGCATCCTTTAAGATAGGCGGAAGCTGTAAGTCGTGTTTCTCTTCAATCGTGATCGTTTCTAGGTTTGCTGATAATGCAGCTAAATACGTTATCAGCTGTCTTCTTTGAATGATTAAAATAATAAATACGCAAGCAATAAATACACTTGGTGCCAGCAACAATAAACGGTTACTTGTCCATTTAACAGCATCTCCTATAACACCCGATAACGCTTGTGAATCATTAACACTTACTAGAATAAAAGACAAAAGAAAAATAATAACAAAACAAGATAAGGTCATGATGAAAAAGCGCAGTGATAAATAGTTGGAGATTTGCTTAGCTTTCTTATTCAATCTTATACCCCACTCCCCAAACAGTTTTAATAAACCTCGGCTTTTTCACAGGCTCCTTCAGCTTTTCACGCAATCTAGCAATATGAGCCATCACTGTATTGTTATTCTCAATATATTTTTCTCCCCATACCTTCTCAAATAGCTCCTCAGCTGAAATAACTTTTCCTTGGTTTTCAGATAAGTACCATAAAATAGAGAACTCGATCGGCGTTAACTCGATTGGTTCCTCAAATAAGGAACAGCGATGTGTGGATTTATTAATTTTTAACCCTCTAATATCGTACTCCTCTACATCCTTTACACTTCCTGCCTGTTCGTTGTAACGTTTATATCTGCGCAATTGAGTTTTCACTCTTGCCACTACCTCAAGTGGATTAAAAGGCTTTGTTATATAATCATCTGCTCCAATTGTTAATCCAGTAATTTTATCAATATCCTCAATCTTAGCTGTTAACATAATAATTGGATAAAAATATTGCTCCCGAATTTTTTTGCATAATTCAAATCCATTTATGCCCGGTAACATAACATCCAAGATCGCTAAATCATATTCTGTTGTTTTTATACGCTCTAATGCATCCTGCCCATTATGAAAAGTATCCACTGCATATCCTTGATCCTTCAAATAAATCTCCAATAAATTAGAAATATCCTCTTCATCTTCAACAAGCAATACTTTTTGATTCACTGCAAAATCCCCTTTTACTGTTTATGTAATTTCTAAAAATGTTTTTTTAGAATGAATTACTTTCCAATAGTATACATTAACTTTAAACTAATAGTTATATATACTCTATGAAAAGCCTTGAAGTAAGGATTGATTCTACCTTTTATTATCATCATCTGCAGCTGTGTAAATATATTCTGTAAAAAGACAATGTTTGTCTAAATTTAGTGCTTAAAGGAGGAGAATACTTGTTAGATTATATTTGGTTTGATGACCAATCACCTGTTCTAAAACAACTTCCAAGCAACTTTAAATCTGCTGCCATATTACTACACCCTTTTGTCCAAATGCCTTTAGGGTGGGAGGAATCTATGAGAAAAACCCCTTGCGAACACATCTATCCAAGTAATAATGACGCCCTTACTATTGGAAAGCCTGTTTCTTGGCGGGAAATTATGTCTTATAGCGGGCTAGATTCTTATAATGCTTTAGCCTTAGCTTTGTTAACCTCTATTTATGCTCTTAAAAAAGAATATAAAGAAGTGGACTTATCTAACAAGTTAAATTCAAACCTAAAATCAGATCTTTATTTTCCAACAGATGATAGTACATCTGTATTCTTGTTACATAGCTTACTGAAAGTTCTTGGCTCAAGAGGTGCTAGCAAACTATATTATTTAGACCCAATCTTAGAAAACAGGGGGATATTAAATATAAATGATGCTACCCCTTTAGATATATGCAATCTATGTGATAAAGAGTTAATTGTGACGGATGAAAATATGGATTTCGCTTTTATGAGCTTGTATGAATCCTTTACAACCTTGTTCTTTACGAAAGATAAAAATATCGAACAAATTGTTCAAACGATGAATGGTGAAGCTGTTATATGTGACCAAAAAACGTTTATTAACTGGTATTTTTAAATATTCTTTTTGAATAAAAAAGCTGCCATGTTCATCACACAAGAAATGCTCTCCCTTTAATAGAGGGAGAGCATTTCTTGTGTGATTAGAATAAAAAAGTTAAATGATATCCGTATATCAATTTTCCGTTAATCTATCATCTCTTCTTTCAAAGAACCGTACTTCCCGTTATAGTAAATAAGCGGCGCCTTATCTTCTACATAAATATCGGTTACTTTACCAATGAATAATATATGATCTCCCTCGATATGCTCTCCACTGACTTCACAGGCAATCTGCGCAATTGCTCCTGGAATTACTGGTTTCCCATCAAGACGGTTAAAATCAACTTGTTTGTCCTTTAGTTGTCCTGCAAAAATCATGGATACTTCCTGCTGATCTTCGCCCAAAATATTCACTGAAAAGGTTTGACTCGATTGCAATTTTGCTAGAATACTTGCTTGTTTCCGTACAGAAATAACAATCAACTTTGGATCAAGAGATACTGACATAAAAGCATTAGCTGTCATTCCGTGTACTTCGCCCTCTACTTCTGTAGCAATAACTGTTACCCCTGTAGCAAATTTCCCCATTGCTGTGCGAAATTGTTTATCATCCATTTTAAACATTGCTCCCTCTTTTTTATGATATATTCTTGCTACCTTTTACGAATGATTTCCAATCAATTCATCTTTTTTTAAAATGGATGCTGCACCTAATGTCATGATATGCTGTGGAGGTAAACCCATAAGGACCCTTCCGTAAAGTTCAAGACCAGTGGATGCAGTAGTAAGCGCATGATTAGAACCGCCTCGGATATCTCGGAATATCTGCGACAGTCGATTCGAATCAGCTATAACTCCACCACCGCTTTCTGCCATTAGCATATCCACTGCCTCCCAGCACAACATCGAAGCATATGTCATATCTGTTTGAAGTTGTGCCAATTCTTTTATACTGAATTTTTCTCCTGTTTGTACTTTATTCTCTAAATTATCAATCGTACGACTGATATGAAGATGAGCAGATTCAACCTTCATAGCTGCAAGCCCTACTTTATACTGAATATGGCCTACTTCTGCCTGAGAAGTGTGAACTGTCATGGTAATTGGCTTATTAGGCGCTTTTTCAACAAAATATTCAATAGCCCCTCTTGCAAGTCCAAGGATTGCGCTGATTCCTGTAGTTATACTAGTGATAACTTGTACATAAGGTCTATATTTGTCGCGTCCTTCTAGGTTTTCTATAGAAATAATTTGGGACATATCCTGGACGGTGACGTATTTTTCAGGTATGAATACATTTTTCATCTCTAAACTATTACTTGCTGAACCTTTTAGGCTCATCGTATACCAATCATCTACTATTTTAATGTCATTCATCGGAACAACTGCCAACTTCATTTGCATTGCCTTGCCTTGCTGTATGGTCCTAATGTCGTTTAAATTTAATAATGCATGAGTGGCATGCTTAGATCCTGAACCAAATCCCCAAAATCCGTTCTCTACTAAATAGCCTCCCTCTACTTTTTTTACATCTGCCTTTCTTGCTTGCAAGACAGAACAAAAACGCACTTCCTCTTCTTGATTAAAGACTGTATTTAATACTTCAGTGGGTAAAGACAGAGAAGCTGTATAATTATTTCCGTTTATTATTTGAACCACCCAGCCGACTGAACCATTCCCCTTAGCCACTTCAGAGATAATTTCCACCATGGCACGGATACTAACTTCATAACCTCCGTATTTTTTTAGTGTCCCTAGCTTAAATAATCCAGCATCTGATACTTTTTTAATGACCTCATCCGGAATATGTCTCTCCTCATCGATTCTTCTGCCAAATTGCTGAAGATACGGAACTAACTCCGTTGCATTCTCCAATAGCTGCTGTTCCATTGCTGTGAGCTTTTTATTTGTCATTAAATGGACCATTAATATCTCCCCTTTTTCTACACATGTATATTTAATTTCCGTTTGTAGTTTATATGTTAAGTTGTATAATTAAAGACATCAACCGATGAAATGATCGTTCTGTTGAATAACTATACAGAAAGAGGAAATTGTATGGATAAAATGAAACAAGATGACCTCCGAATAAGAAGAACCCGCAAGCTACTGTTCCATGCTTTATTAGAGCTTATGGACAAACAAGCCTTTGAAACTATTTCAGTTAAGCAGATATGTGATTTAGCCATGGTTCATCGAACCACTTTCTATACTCATTTTCAGGATAAATATGATTTACTTTCCAGTACTATAAGACAGATTGCCGAAGAAGAGTTACCTCTTGCTGGTAAAACTCTTTCCCCATCTGAAAGCTTTCAAGAGATATTGTCGGTAGCAACTAAACATCATAAGTTATTTTCGCAACTTTTAAATAAAGAGAGGGATTCTCTAAGCAATATTTTACGAAGAGATATGGGAGAAGGGATAAGAAAATACTTGGTTGAAAACTATGCTATGGAAGAAAATTCGATTGAACTTCACATTAGAACAGAAGCCTATATTGGAGCCATTCTCGGGGTGTTAAATTGGTGGCTAGAAAACAATATGTCTATTGATTTAGAGACTTTAATGAGCAAATTGGGTATTGTTAATGAGTGGGATTTTTTTGGATAATAAATATGCTGTTAGTATGGATTAATTCGGAGTATTTTTGATGGAAACATAAAGAAGGAGGTACTTTTTAAGTAGCTCCTTCTGCAAATATTACTATCTATTCTCATTTACCATTTAATCATACTTTTAATTCGATAAGTCTTCGCCATTTGTTTGAATTACCTTCTTATACCAGTTAAATGACTTTTTCTTCGTTCTGTTTAAGGTACCATTACCATTATTGTCGCGGTCTACATAGATAAAACCATATCTTTTTTTCATTTCACCAGTACCTGCTGACACTAAATCAATGCACCCCCAGCTAGTATAACCAAGAAGGTCCACTCCATCCTCGTCTACAGCTTCTTTCATAGCCTGAATATGTGCCGCTAGATATTCGATTCGATAATCATCTTCTACATACCCCGATTCATCTGGTATATCTACAGCACCAAGGCCATTTTCAACGATAAATAAAGGTTTTTCATAACGATCATATAAATCATTCATAGTAATACGTAAACCTAAAGGATCAATCTGCCATCCCCATTCACTTGCATGGAGGTACGGATTTTTTATAGTAGGGAATAGATTACCTGCCGTTTTTTCAACATTAGAATCTTCAGCTGCTGCTACACGGGAAGCATAATAAGAAAACGAAATAAAGTCCACAGTGTGTTTCTTTAGGATTTCAAGATCCTCAGGCTTCATATCAATGGATATATTGTTCCTAGCTAATTCTTTTAGCGCATACGCTGGATAGGCTCCTTTTGATTGCACGTCAATGAAAAAGTAATTCCCTCGATCGTTTTTCTTTGCTTCCCACACATCTTCTGGTCGACAGCTGTAAGGATAATAACTAGCAGCTGCTAACATGCATCCTACTTTATTTTCAGGATCAATCTCATGAGCAATTCTAGTTGCTTCTGCACTTGCAACAAGTTCATGATGTGCTGCTTGATATTTTACTTGCTCCTCATTTTCGCCTTCTTCAAAACAGATTCCTGCTCCAAGAAATGGTGCATGTAGAATCATATTAATTTCATTGAAAGTAAGCCAGTATTTTACTAGACCCTTGTATCGAGTAAACAATACAGTACATAAGCGTTTATAAAATTCTATCAACTGCCGATTCCGCCAACCACCATAATTTTCAATCAAATGCATTGGACAATCGAAGTGGGTGATTGTCACTAAAGGCTCAATTCCATATTTATGGCATTCTTTAAATAGGTCTTCATAAAATTTTAAACCTTCTTCATTTGGCTCCAGTTCATCGCCCTTTGGAAAAATGCGACTCCATGCAATCGATAAACGATACGTTTTAAAGCCCATTTCACCGAATAACCTAATGTCTTCTTTGAAATGATGGTACATATCAATCGCTTCTTTAGCAGGATAATAATACCCTTCTTCAAATTCAAACATTCTCTTTTTACCTGTAATAATACTTCTACGATCACTACCTGTTGGAATAACATCTACATTTGCTAAACCTCTTCCACCTTGATCGAATCCGCCTTCACATTGATTTGCAGCCGTAGCTCCGCCCCATAAAAAATCTTTTCTAAATCCCATTATTCTTCCTCCTATTTCATTATTTTAATTATTTCTTCTCCAAACTTAATTGCGTTATCATTTGCTGTTAGTATTTCTCCAACTTCTGCCGAATTTGTAATCACAATCGGAGTAATTGTCTTATATCCTTTTGATTTAATTCCCTCAAGGTCAAACTGAATCAACCTATCTCCTATTCGAACTTCTTGTCCTTTCTGAATAAGATACTCATATCCTTCGCCGTTTAGTTGAACTGTATCTATTCCAATATGGATTAAAAGTTCTATACCATCTTCACTCGTAAGACCTATTGCATGTTTTGAATCAAACACGGCGCTTACTGTACCATTTATCGGTGAAACAACCGTACCTTCTGATGGTTCAATTGCAACACCTTGCCCTAATATTTCTTCTGAAAACATGCCATCATCTACGTGCTTTAAACCGTGTAAAGTGCCTTGCATCGGAGATAAAACTGTTGCACCATTTATATGCTGCTTCTCCTTTGCTGCCGGTTTTTTTGGTTCAGATGCTCCATCAACTACTGATTCTACTGGATCTTTATAAAGTATTAATGTTGCAATAAACGTTACTACAATACTGATAACTGCCCCTATACATGCAAAATAGAAGAAACTTAATGTGTTGTCTCCAATATAACTAGGTAATGTTAGCAGACCTGGTGAGCCACCAGAAAAGTTTCTTACTCTAAAAATCCCCATGAATAACCCACCTACTCCACCGCCAATCATTGCCGCGTAAAGTGGTGTTTTAAAGCGTAAATTAACACCATATAAAGCAGGTTCTGTAATACCAAATAGACCAGTCAAACCAGCAGAATAAGCTAATTGTTTAATCTTAGTATCCTTCGATTTAATACCAACCCCAATAGCAGCAGCACCTTGGCTTACATTGGAAGCAAGCATTCCAGGATAAATCACTGTATCATAACCTGTTGTCATCCGATTGTTAATTCCAATTGGAACTAGACCATAATGAGTACCTGTTGCTACAAGTAATGGAGTGAATGTACCAACCAACAATGGCACGATCCATGGACTAACAGATTCTAAAGCTGTTATTCCATTTGATATAGCATCACTAATCAAATAACCAATAGGTCCTAATACCACAAGACTAACTGTTCCTACAATAAAAATCGTAATCAATGGTTTACTAAAAAACTTAATTGCCTTTGGAGAAAGTTTATCTGCAATAGGTTCAATATAAGACATAAACCATACAGAAAGAATAATTGGTATTACAGAAGAAGAATAAGATACTGCTGAAATCGGCAGTCCCAAAAGATGAATGCTACCTCCAGACTCTTTTACTGTATTTACCATCGTAACAAAAGATGGATGTAGTAAGATTCCTCCAACCATTATAGCTAAATACATATTTGTCTTAAATTTTTGTGCAGAAGATGCTGCTAGCAAAATAGGCAAAAAGTAGAATGCAGCATCTGCCATGAAATTAATAACTTGATAACTTTGGCTTTCCGTTGTTAAAACCTTAAATACAACTAAAACAGATAAAACTGCTTTTAGCATCCCTGCCGCTGTTATGGCTGGAAGAATCGGTGTGAAGATACCTGTAATTGTATCAATCACTTTTGCAAAAGTAGAACGTTTATCTTCTCCTTTAGCCTCTTCCCCTTCATTTGAAATATTGGTTTGCTTAGTTATCTCTTTATAAACATTTCCTACATCGCTTCCAATAATAACTTGGTACTGACCACCTTTGTTTACTACTCCCATTATACCGGATGTGTTTTTTAACGCTTGTTCATCCGTTTTTGTGTCGTCTTTTAAATTGAAACGCAAGCGTGTAGCACAGTGATTCAAACTTTTAACATTTCCTTCACCACCAACTTTGTCGATGATTAATTTCGCTAACTCTTGATAGTTCATCTCTATCATCCTCCGTTTTAGAAAAAATGAATAAAAAAATACCTAAATGAATTCCTCAAAACAAGAGGGTCCATTTAGGTATAGCCTGCAAACAGTAACAATCCTAGTCATTTGTTATTCTTTTTATGTGTATCGTTAAATAGATTAACTCATCTTCTTCTAAATCTTTTCCAAGTTCCTTTTTTATATATTCCCTAATTTTCAATGCACAGGCATACTCGTTTGTATATTTTTCCTTCAACATAAAAATAAAACTTGTTGTCCCTGCATCATCCAATTTCACATCACTATACAAACGTTGAAAGAAAAATTTCAAGTGCGTGATAAATCGTTCGTAATAAAGGGAATACTCGTCCAACTCAATTTTGAAGTGAAACTTTATAATACTTAGAATATTTTGGATAACCTTCGCTATTTCTGAAACGCGACTTATTTGTCCCATATCCAGTTCTGCATTTACAATATGTAAGGCAATAAATCCAGCTTCATCTTCCGGTAAATCAACCCCAAGCCGGTTTCTTACAATTGATAACGCTTCTTTGCCAATTAAGAACTCATGGTTATAAAACCTCTTAATCTCCCAAAGAAGAGCATTTTTAATTTCCATCCCATTCTCATAGCGCTCAATTGCATAACTAATATGATCAGTCAATGTTAAGAAGATGTTTTCACTTAATTTTTTTCCAAGTGAAACCTTCGCAAAGCTAATGATTTCATTGGCAACCTGAATATGTTCGAGTGGGATGGAAGAAAGCAACTGGGTTAACTTATTGACACTCCACTCCTTTGAACTGAGATAAATATTCTCAATTCGAGTTTCATCAATACCGTCGCCGACTTTTTTCTTAAAGCCGATACCGCTTCCCATTACGACAATTTCATGATTATCATGATTTCTTGACAATACGATATTATTATTAATTACTTTATAAACATTCATCGATAGTCCCTATTCATCTTAAAATTCATTAATTAAAGCCATTCATTAATCAAAGCAAACATTAGGTATAGCCCACAATAAAGCGGTAACAATCCTTGAGGTAAGTCTAGCATAGGTAATTTCTTGTTGTCAATTTAATATTTACCAGTATTACTTGCCTATTAAAATTGTATAGCTTATTACTAGTAGATTCCATAAAAATTGGATATTATTCTATCAAAATCGTCGATTCTTCACGATGATTAGTTTTATTTTCAAATCTACAAATCCTTTCAGGCTTATCAGAAAAAGACACGTTATATGAAATTGGATGGTTAAATGGAATAATTGAAACTGAATATACTACAATTGAGACAAATAAGAGCATTCCTTCTAAAGAAAATGCTCCACTATAGTGTCGATACAATATTTATGATGTAAATGGCCCTTGCTTAGCGAAGTATTGATCTATGATATCCAATACCCCATTATTATTATTAGATGGCGCTAAATATTTTGCTATATGTTTTACCTCAGCGCTTCCGTTTTCCATAGCAAACCCATACTCTACATGCTTTAACATTTCCATATCATTTCCACCATCACCAAAAGCCATCGTTTCATTGTCTTTTATATTCCACTTTTCTTGTAACAATTGAATTCCAGAGGCTTTATGAAAAGCAGGCACAATTAAGTCAATGCTTCCATGCCCACTAGAAACAGGTGATACTAAATTCCCAATGCTACTATGAAGCAAGTCTCTTAACGGAAGCGTCTCATCCTCTGGACAAGATAAGGCAAATTTTAAAATTTGATCATTTACATTATCAAAACTTGGAATCCTCTTCAAGCGGTGATAATACTTATTCATCGTATTAAAAAACGTATCAGAAACCTCTTCTAGAACATAGGCATTTTCTTTGCCACATAACACAGTTGTAAATTTATTATGTGACCCCAATTCTTCTAGGATTACCTTCACGTGGCTTTTTGGAATGTCAACAGAGAATACTTCTTCACCTTGATCGACTATAAAAGCACCATTTTCAGAAACATAACTAATTTCATCTTGTATATCATCAAAAAATGATTTCAACTGGTAATATTGATTTCCACTTGCAACAACAAATCGTATTCCTAGCTCTTTCATCTTTTTATATTGCTTAAAAAATCGCTCTTTATCATATTCCATTTGATTATTTAGAAAAGTACCATCCATATCAACTGCTATGAGCTTAATAGTCATACTTTGACCTCCAGTAGTTTTATCCTTCCACCATTAAAGTACGGGTCCTTGTAGAAGTTAAATCTCTCTATTAAGAACAAAACTTATTAAACATGTTTAATAAGTTTTGTTCTTAATATACCATATCTTTTCAGATGAGGGTAATAATCATTTTAAATTTCTATTTTCTATTCGCTCAAACATTCTTCTACTCCACCAATATCATAAATTCACTTCATCAATTATTTAATGGAGTGAACAAGAACACATACAATCTTATACGTCTTTTAGTACAAGTTAATAATGCTATTTGCGAATTTGAGAAATAAATTTCTCCTCAATCTTCAAAAAAAAATACGTAGCAATAACTAAGTGAAAATTAAGTATTGCTGCGTATTTCATTATTAAAAGCGAGGTATTCATTCATAAATCGTTTATCCTACTAACTTTCTGTTTATATCTATTAGAATTATTCCACATCTTCTCAATTTATTATTTAATCTCAGCTTTAATCTCTGTTATTAGATTCGACTATTAAAAAAGGATAATTTATTTGAATTTATACCATTCTTCTAATGTCATCATTTTAAACTCTTCTTCATAATCCAATCTTAACGGAGAAATCAATTCAATACTATTTCCATCTGGATCTTTAAAATAGATTGCGGCATGTGCTTGTGGATTATTTGGTAATACTAATGGCTGTTTTTCAGGTGGAAAGCCAAAATTTGTTGAGACATCTATGTTTCTTTCTTTTAACCATTCTTTAATATCCTGCATATTATCTCTATCAATTTGGAAAGCAATATGCCTTAAAGAAGGATGGTAAGGTGTATTTACCATATCTGTTTCCCATAATCCTAACCAGCTTCTTCCCTTCTCAATCCAAAAAAATGCTAATTTTTCTTTTTGATAGGCTATTTCTAAGTCTAATTTTTTATAAAACTCAATAGATGTTATTAAATTACTGACAGGTAAATGTGCTTCATATATTCCTTTAATCATGATTAGTCCTCCCATATATTGCACTATATGAATAAAAGAATTCTTCACCAATTAGATAAAAACCTTCTTGGACAATCCTGCCCGATTTGTTCCTTATCCATTTATGTTAAATCTATTCTATGAAAGCTACTACTATTGTACCAGAGCGGTAAAACTATCTTTCATCGCCTTATTAGAATGCATCAATATTTTAATATAAGTTATACATAGTAAGAAATTCTATGTAAACTACCCGTTATAGCTCATTCGATTATAGTAACGTTTAACAAAAATATGAACTGGGTACTAAATAATATAACCAAAAAGTACTAAAAAGGAGTGCATAATCATGGCAGAAAATAAACAAAGTATAGCAGATAAAGTAAAAAGCGGTGTATCTAAAGTTAAAGGGGAAGCGAAGGATCAGATAGGTAACGCGAAAGGCGATAAGAGTATGCAAGCTGATGGTAAAAAAGATAAAGTCAAAGGTAAATTACAGGAAACAACAGGTAAATTAAAAGAAGATGACGACAGTAAGTATTAATACCAATTTTGGCTGCCCTTTGGCAGCCATTTTTATGCCAAACTCTCCGCAGGATCTCCAATAAGTTTTTACCGCTAGCTATCCAGCACGGTTTGTTACTAGAAATACTCTTTCCTTATTCAAACAAAAAAATTTCCATTGTTTTCAAGAATTACTTTTTTTATACTGTTAATTAATGTATAATCTCCATTAATAAATGCATTGAAGAGAAGAGTAAGTGTGCAAAAGCATAACAGAGAACTCCAGTTGCTGGAAATGGAGGATGTAATGGTACACTGAAACAAGCCTTAGAGCAGCATATAGGATATTTCGTTCTGATATTGATTATGTGCCGGTTTTCTCCCGTTAAAGAGAATAGTATAAACATTCCATTTAATGGCTGTGTTGTACTTGAAAGGTTTCTGTGGTAACACAGAAATAAACTGGGGTGGTACCACGAACTTCTAAACTTGTAAGGAGTCTCGTCCCCAAGGATATTATCCTTGGAGGTGAGATTTTTTTTATTTATTAATCTTATATTTAGGAGTTACTGAAATGAAATGGAAAAACCCGAGTTTACTGTTATTTGGTATTGGAATTTCTAATATAGGTGCATGGGTTTATTTAATCGCTTTAAACTTAATTATTTTAAATATGACGAAGTCACCGTTAGCCGTATCAATACTATATATACTTCTACCTCTTGCCACCTTAGTTACAAATTTTTGGTCTGGAACTGTCATTGACCGCTTTAACAAAAGGAATCTAATGATTATTTTAGACTTAATTAGAGCCATATTAATTTTCACCTTGCCTTTTGTAGATTCTCTTTTTCTGATTTATGTGGCAGTCTTTATGATTAATATAGCCAGTTCAATCTTTGAACCTACTTCAATGGTTTACATGACAAAGTTAATTCCTAAAACAAGTAGGCAGAAATTTAATGCAATGAGAAACTTCATCCATTCATGCGGATTTATAATCGGGCCATCTGTTGCTGGGTTCCTTTTTATTGTTGGGTCACCTTACCTAGCTATATTTGCGAATTCCTTTGCATTAGCCTTATCAGCAATCGTCATTTTGCTACTTCCAAATGTGGAGATAAAGAATGAGGATATCATAATTCAGAGGATTAATATAACATTAATCTTAAATGACTGGAAAAATATCATTAATTTCAGTAGAAAAAATATTTATGTGACGCTAGTTTATGTTCTATTTAGTATGATTACAGTGTTTATGACTGCCTTAGATTCCTTAGAAGCAGCTTTTGCCACAGAAGTATTAGCGCTATCTGAAAGCAACTATGGATTTCTAGTCAGTATTGCAGGAGTTGGGATTATTGGTGGTTCACTAGTAAATGCGTTATTTGCCAACAAATTGAATCTAAACATTCTAATTGGACTTGGTGCCATCTTTACCCCTATTGGCTACATAATCTTTGCTTTTTCACCTAATTTCATATGGGCTTCTATTGGGTTCTTTACATTAACTTTTTTCTTATCATTCGCCAATATAGGATTTTTAACTTTCTATCAAAACAATGTACCCGTAGATATTATGGGAAGATTCTCTAGTATCTTAAGGATTTTCGAAGCTGGTTTAATCCTATTATTTACGATAACTATCGGCTTATTTGCTGAAATATTTGAACTTCGTGGTGTATATATAATAGGATCCTTCAGTTTTTTAGTATTGGGGATCATCATATATTTTATTGTAACTGTGAAGTCAAAAAGACATTATTATGAACGAGTGTTAGATTAATAACAACAAAGTTTAAGATAAAGCAAGTCCTTGTCTTAGACAGAAAAGAACAAGGCTATTCTTCTCCTCCATAAATGGTAAACCTAACTAAACCCGCCCATCGTGATAACTGATGAGCGGGTTTTGCCTATTATTTTTCCTGTTCCTTTATTACTTGCTCAATTCCCAATATTATCACCTTCACGCCGAACTCAAAAGCTCCGTCGGTTCCCATCAACTCGAACAGCCCGCCAGTGAACATTCTCTTAAACAATCCAGCGTCTGTTTCGCTCATACTGTCCAGAAGTTGTATCAGCTCATCACCTGGAAGTGTTTCCTGTTCCTTAAGGGCAACGGAAACATTCCGCTCATGCTGATAATCATCTAGGACAAAGTAAAAAACATAGTTTACAAGCGTCGTAACGACTTGCATTTTCTGCCCTTGCTCAAGTGGCGTCGATTCAACACAGAGCAGCATGCGGTTAGTGAAGCGAATGATATCCGGTTCATGGGGCAGTGTCATCATCATCATCTGTGTGGAGCATGGATATCTGCTGAGCACGCTCCGTGTTGTTACCGCAAGTGCTGTCAGTTGCTCCTTCCAGTCTCCATCGGTGTGGAACTCTTCCATAATTACCTTCGATACATGGTTTGCTAGCCGTTGATAGAGTTTCTGCTTGCTTTTAAAATACCAATACAGTGATGGAGCCTGTATCCCAAGCCGGTTGGCCAAGCGTCTCATACTAAATTTTTCTATCCCATCCTCTCCAAGAAGCTCCCACGACGTTTCTATAATTTTATCCTCTGAAATCTGAGGCTGCTGCTTTTTCATCATCATCCACCCTTTTATCTAACAGTGTAAGTTTATGCTTTACAGGTTCATAAAAGGATGATATCATCTAACACTGTAAGAGGCAACCTTACACTGTTAGATAGAAACCCTACTAAAACGCGTTTATTAAATTGTTGGATAAAAGTTGTCATTGTATAGTATTTAAATTTTTTTATTAATTATAAAGAAAGTAGTGATTAAACATGGATGCAGAAAACCTCTATTATTTTGAAAAAGCACCTGTCGCAAAAGCTGTAGCTCACTTTGCAGTACCAATGATGATTGGTTCATCAATGAATGTTATATATTCCCTTCTGAATGCTTATTTCCTTGGAACACTCCATAATACTGCCATGTTAACTGCACTCGCATTAACATTGCCGTTATTCGCAATCATAATGGCATTTGGCAATTTAGTGGGCATGGGCAGCGGTACATTTATTTCCCGTTTGCTAGGAGAGAAAAAATATAATGATGTCTTGCATGTGTCTTCATTTGCCTTTTACAGCAGTTTAATTCTCGGTCTTATTATGATAGTCGTAGGTCTTCCGTTGATTGATTCAATTGTTCATGGCTTGGGAGCAATGTCAGACTCCTTTATATTCACAAAGGAATATGTAACAGTTATGATTATTGGTTCCCCATTCGTTATATTGTTTTTCACGCTGGAGAATATCGTACGCTCAGAGGGTGCAGCAATTACATCGATGATTGGGATGATTCTCAGTGTTGTTTTAAATATTATTCTTGATGCTTTAGTCATCTTCGTATTCCATTGGGACGTGATTGGTGTTGCCACTGCTACAGTTATTTCTAACTTGGCTGCGAGTGCCTATTTCGCCTACAATATAGGAAAAAAGAGCCCATTTTTAACGATCTCTTTAAAATGGTTTAAAGCCTCCAAAGAGATTTTGAGCAATGTAAGTAAAGTTGGAATTCCAATCTTTATCATGAGCATCTTTTTAGGTGCAATGTCGCTTATCTTTAACCATTTTCTTGTCGATTACGGGGAACAGGCTGTAGCGGCATACGGAATTTCATCTCGTTTATTGCAATTTCCTGAGTTTATTGTAATGGGCTTATGTGAAGGAGTCGTGCCATTAATTGCCTTCGCTTTCACAGCAAATAAATTACGTATGAAAACTACGATTGGATTTACGATTAAAGCAATTGTGACGTTAGCAGTCGTGTTCGGCATCGCCGTTTACTTTGTATCCGACCACTTAATCGGTTTATTTACAACTGACCCGCAATTAATTGAAATGGGCAGCTATATTTTACATGTAACGTTTCTATCCTTGTTCATTACAGGAATGACCACACTATTTACAGGCATCTTCCAAGCAACAGCACAAGGAACTGCCGCATTTATTATGTCCATTATTCAAGGAATTACGCTGATTCCTGTATTGTTTATTGCCAATCATTTATATGGATTTGAAGGGGTCGTTTGGTCGATTGTCATTGCAGATGCCGTCGCATTTCTTGTTGGTGCCATTATGCTGTATGTTCTGCGTAATAAATTGCAGCCGGAATTGGATAGTTTAGTAGAAAACATATAACCAAAGTAATCTCATTAACAGCTGTATTCAAAAGAAGAATCTATATAGATTCTTCTTTGAGTTTATTTTTACTATCTGTACTGGAATATGACCCGAAAATTACTAAAGTAACTGCATGTAAGATATTTAAATTTAATGGAGCACGCTATGCTAAAAGTCCCAAAAGACTTGAAGAAGATAAGTGATGAATAAAGAAGGATGAAAATGAAGGTTATAAAGCTCATCAATTTTTTTGCTAATCTGAAGAATAACACACAGAAATTAATATCTTATTACTCACATAAAGATTATTTCTATTAAATAGTAAAGAAAGCTATAACTGGCTTTCCTTTTTAAAGATATCCCCTTATAAAAAAGAAATATAAACCCCTACTTACAGCAAGGTTTAGCCATCACTTGATAACGAAATCCCGGCCAACTCCGCCTGAGTATTTTCCCTTAAATCAATAGGATATGTAATTGCAAAAAGCCCCTCTAATTAGGGGCTTTTAACATACTAAGTAAAAAAGAGACCTTACCCGTAAAGTTTACATAAGAATAAGGTCTGCAATAATACTTGAACTTAATCAGCAATATTTATTATATAGTAAAAAATTCCTAATTCCAAGTAAAAAGACCTATAAATAGAATTTTACTAAAGGCTTTTTTAAAATATTTAACAAGGGGTTCTCCTACATCACGCGCTTAAACATCTTCTCCATCTCATAAGAAGAATAATGAACAATAATCGGCCTGCCATGTGGGCAAGTGAAAGGATCTGATGTGTGGCGGAGCTCTTCAAGCAAACTTTCAATCTCGTCATTGCGGAGATGGCGGTTTGCTTTGATGGAGCCTTTGCAGCTCATCATGATGGCTGCTTCTTCCCGGAGCAGCTTGATGTCGACTTTTTTCATGGCAAGGACTTGTTCGATCATTTCTTCAATTGTTTCTATTTCTTCGTCCTTTGGAAACCATTGCGGATGGGAGCGGACAAGATAGCTTTGCTGGCCAAATGGCTCGAGGAAGACGCCGACTTTTTCTAGTTCTGCTTTGTTTTCCTCTATCTTCATCCATTCATCTAATGAGTATTCCAATGTAAGTGGAATCAGCAGCTCTTGCAGCTCGTTATGAACTTCACCGACTTTTTCGCGGTAAAATTCGTATTTGATGCGCTCTTGGGCGGCATGCTGGTCGATAATGTACAAGCCTTTTTCGTTTTGAGCGAAAATATAGGTGCCATGCATTTGCCCAATTGGGTATAATGGCGGAACACGGTTTTCCGCTGCCACATCTTCGAGCACTTCCTCTTCCCACGTGTCTTCGCTGGTATCCACTACTGGTTCTGGAACATTTGGAAAAGCAGTTTCTTCTGTGTATAGTGGCTCCTCAACCGGAGGCTCTTTCATTGAGAACAGTTCTGGCAGCTCTGCATTTAGGAGCGGAGCTGTGTCTACTGGTGCATAATCAATGCTTGTATTGGAGAAAGCAAATGGCTGTGCCTGCTGTTTCGGCATTTCCTGACGATTTTCCCTGGCTTGGTCAAAGGAGAACGCTGTTTGCTCGTCCTTCGGTGCTTTCGCTTTTTCACGGATAAAGCCGGCTGGAATTAATTCCTTCTTTTTGAACGCTGCTTTAATACTCTCACTCACCAGTTCATTGAGCTCTTGCTCCTTGCTGAAGCGAACCTCCATTTTAGATGGATGGACGTTAACATCGACTAGCATCGGATCCATTTCCACATTCAAAAGAACGATTGGAAATCGGCCAATTGGCAGCAATGTATGATAGCCTTCTTGAATACTGCGCACAAGGGAGTAGTTCTTAATAAACCTGCCGTTAATCATCGTTGAAATATAATTGCGGGAGGCTCTCGTTATTTCAGGGAGCGCCATAAAGCCTGAAAGGGTAAAGTCCAGTGACTTTCCTGTTATCGGAATCATCTTTTTCGCTATATTTAACCCATAAATACTTGCCAAAACTTGCCTAACATCGCCGTTTCCGTTCGTATGAAGCAGCTTCCTGTCATTATGAACAAGGCGGAAGCTGATCTCAGGGTGCGATAATGCAAGCCTGTTAACGATATCTGTGATATTGCCAAGCTCTGTATGAATGGATTTCATGTATTTCAAACGTGCCGGTGTATTAAAGAACAGATTAGAAACAGTGATTTCCGTGCCTTTTCGCCCTGGAGCGCTCTCTTGCTTCTTAAGATGACCGCCTTCAAGCTCGACCATTGTACCTTTTTCTCCAGTTGATGTTGTCAGTACTACATGGGAGACAGAAGCGATACTTGGCAAAGCCTCGCCTCTGAAACCTAATGTGCGGATGCGGAAAAGATCGTTTTCATCCTTAATTTTACTTGTAGCATGACGGGAGAAGGCAGTCAGCACATCCTCTTCCTCAATGCCTGCGCCATTATCGAGAATGCGGATGCTTTGCAGGCCTGCTTCCTCGATAAAGATTTCGATATTGGTGCTGTTTGCATCAATGCTGTTCTCTACTAATTCTTTAACAACAGAGGCTGGCCTTTCGACTACTTCTCCTGCAGCGATTTTATTGGAAAGTGCATCATCGAGTTGAAATATCTTTGCCACTGTCTTCACCTCTTCTTTTATGTGAACTTAATCGTTTTTTATCTTTTTATGCAGTTCATATAATGTGTTTAATGCCTGCATTGGTGTCATATCTAAAATATCGAGTGATTTGATTTTCTGAAGAATTTGTTTTTCCTTTCCTGCCAATTTAGCAGCAGGTTTTTGGTTTTGCATTTCATCAAAGAATGACAGCTGGGCATCTCCATTACTCTCAACTGCTGGAGTTTCCTCCTTCACAATCACTTGTGCAGCAGCTTGCTTGCCATCTTCTTTCTGCTCAAGTGACAACAGAAGTTCCTGTGCCCTGTCAATCAGCTCTGGCGGAAGCTCTGCCAATTGTGCGACATGAATTCCGTAGCTCTTGTCTGCCGCTCCTTCTTTAATCTTATGAAGGAAGACGACTTTGCCGTTTTGCTCCATGGCACTTACATGAACATTGCTTAGGCGGGCAAGCTCTTGATCGAGCACTGTGAGCTCATGATAATGGGTAGAGAATAATGTTTTCGCACCGACTATATCATGAATATGCTCAATTATTGCTTGAGCAAGGGCCATGCCATCATAGGTGCTTGTCCCCCTGCCAATTTCATCAAATAAAATCAAACTGTCCTTTGTTGCATGCAGCAAGGCATTGCGAGCTTCTAACATTTCTACCATAAAGGTACTTTGTCCAGAAATCAAATCATCTGCTGCCCCGATTCTAGTGAAAACTTGGTCAAAGATTGGCAATGTCGCTTCCTCTGCCGGAACAAAGCAGCCGATTTGTGCAAGAATGCTAGTTAAAGCCACTTGCCTCATATACGTGCTTTTACCAGACATATTCGGACCTGTAATGAGCAGCAGCTCTCTGTCAGCATCCATTAAACAGCCATTAGCCACATAGCTTTGTGAATTCATCACCTTCTCGACAACAGGATGGCGTCCATTTTGAATGTGCAGCACTCTTTCAGAAGAAAAAGCAGGTTTCACATAACGGCGGTCTTCGCTGACGGTTGCGAAGCATTGGAGCACATCTAGTGCGCTGACGGTTTTCGCTAACATCTGCAGTCTTGGAATATAGTCTTTCACCGTTTCACGGATGATTGTGAACAAGTCGTATTCCAGCTCTACTATTTTTTCTTCTGCCTGTAAAATCAGGCTCTCTTTTTCCTTCAGCTCTGGTGTTATATAACGTTCTGCATTTGCCAATGTTTGTTTTCGCTCGTATTGGCCTTCCTGCAGCAAATGCACATTTGCTCTCGTCACTTCTATATAGTAGCCAAACACACGGTTATAACCGATTTTTAACGACTTAATCCCTGTTTTTTCCCGCTCTTGCCGTTCTAGCTGGGCAATCCAGGTTTTACCGTTGCGGCTCGCATCTCTGTATTTGTCAAGCTCTTCATTATAACCATCAAGAAGCATATTGCCTTCCTTGACAGATAGCGGCGGATTTTCCACAATCGCTGTTTCCAGCAAATCTGTAACCTCTTCACAAGGGTCCAGTTCACTTGCAAGCAAGTTTGCTTCATTAGTGCCGAATTGAGCGACAAGCTCTTGAATTGCCGGAATTTGCTGCAGCGATTTCTTCAACTGCACAAGATCCCGTGCATTCACATTCCCGAAAGCAACTCTTCCGGCAAGTCTTTCTAGGTCGTACACTTCCTTCAGCTTTTCGCGCAAGTCCATTCTTTCGAAATAATGGCTGATCATGACCTCTACCATGTTTTGTCTTTCAGCGATTTTATCTCTGTTCAAGAGCGGACGGTCAATCCATTGCTTTAAGAGCCTGCCTCCCATTGCTGTTTTCGTCTCATCCAACAGCCACAGCAAAGAGCCTTTTTTCCCTTTCGAGCGGATTGTTTCTGTCAGTTCAAGATTGCGTTTTGAGAAATAATCAATTTTCATAAAGTCATCAATCACATATACAGACACGGGCTGCAAGTGATCAAGGCTTCGTTTTTGTGTTCGGTAAAGATAAGCAAACAATCGGCTCACAGTAGATTGCAGTGCTTCATCATGGACTTCAGCCAACAACACACCATACTGCTCTAAAACAGCAGCATCGTTTTCATAGGACAAAGTTAAATGAGCACGCTCCTGCATGCGTTTTTTGCTGTCTTCTGGAAAATCTGGGCTGATGATGACCTCCTTTGCTCCTGACAAGGACAATTCATTTAAAGCTGCATCAAAACCCGTTGTTTTAGTCGCTTTACACTCACCTGTTGACAGATCACTATAGGCAAAACCATATGTATGGTTATCCAATACCGTGATTGTGGCAATATAGTTATTTTCCTTATCGGAAAGGTTTCGCCCTTCCATCATCGTTCCAGGTGTAATCAGCTGAACAACTTCCCTGCGGACAACTCCCTTTGCCTGCTTCGGGTCTTCTGTCTGCTCGCATATTGCCACCTTATAGCCGCGCTCAACGAGCTGCTCGATATAGTTCTTCGCTGAATGGTGGGGAACTCCGCACATTGGAATCCGTTCATTTCCCCCGCCTTCCCTGCTCGTCAGCGTGATTTCCAATTCTTGTGATGCTTTAATTGCATCATCAAAAAACATTTCGTAAAAATCGCCTAAACGGAAAAATAAAAAGGCATCCTGATAATCTGCCTTTACTTGTAAATATTGTTGTATCATGGGCGTGTACGTTGTCATAAAATCCTCCAAAAAGATGTTGCTCACATTAATTCAAATTTATTATTCTACCATTATAGCATATCGGGACACTTTGTTTCAGGTGGTTCCTTCTGCCAGAAAAAAAACAGTCTGCTTTAAGCAATTGCTTAAAGCAGACTGTTTTTTAAAAAATAAGAACTAGGAGAACCTCCTAGTTCTATTCTTCTTCTGAGCCTACAAGGAAATCAGGGTTCAAATCTTCAAACTCTTCATCCTCAACATCCAAGCCCCATACATCATCGCCATCATGTTCTTTATGCTCTGGGAACACTTCAACAACTACTTTTGTTTCCCCGATTACTTCCACTAAAAATTCTCTTTCCACATGAACGATGATTTTGTTGCCGTTTGGTGAGATAACTGCTTCAATGCAGTTCGGTTGCTGAAGCACACGTGCAATCACATCATGATCATCAAGGCAATCTGGATCACGATATTTTAATTTCACGATATCTGTATATTCAACCCGTTCAGTTACGACTTCTGTTTGTGTGTTGTCGTTATAGGAATACCAAACGTTGATATCGTAGTAACCGCTTATTTCTACTGTCTTGCCATTCTTTTCCGCTTCGTACGTATGGTTGATGATCCAGCACCCTAAAATGCTGGAAGGGCTGTTGTCTGGGCAGATCGTATGGTTGGATTTTGTAAATTTACGTCCTTTCGCAACGACTGCCTTTGTAATAATCTCTCTATATTCTCCCATTTTCGAGCGAAACCTCCTCATTCATTTTCATTTCATCCTATGCGGGATAGGAGACTAGTGTGCGATAATTTTTGAAGCTGATAAATTAAAGCTTAAGCCTAATTCATTGTATGAAAATGGAGGGCAAATGTGCCGAACAACAGGAGATTTTCTAGACGAACAACTTAATTTTCTTGCAAGTATGTTTTTGCTACAGTTCCAGCGAAAGCCGAATCATGTCTCTGCATATAATCCCGTTTTCAATGATTTCTTCCTCATAATCTTTAAAGAAATCAAAATCGATACCAACAATACGGAACCCGCATTTCTGATAAAATGCCAGCTGACCGATACTCGAGTTGCCTGTGCCAACGTCTATCTGCCTGAATCCTTGCTGTCTTGCCCAATTAATGGCATCATGCACAAGCAGCTTTCCGATACCGCGTCCTTGCATCGCTTCAGCGACTGCAATATTCACTAATTCCACAACTTTAGGTCGTGTTGGAAGAAGAACATATACACCTGCTATTGTGTTATTACTGTCTGCCACAAAACATTGTCCTCTGCTTAAATAATCATGGATATGACTAGAAGAAGGATCTGCAGACAGCAGCAGTGTTAACGGAGGTGTTTCATTTACTGACAGTTTACGTATATTCATCTCAAATCTCTCCTTTATCCATAAATAATTCTTTCTAAGCTTTAAAAAAACCTTCCCAACAAAAAAAGCCTGATAAGCAAAGTAAAATGTACCCTATAGAGTAGACACTTAAAAAAAGTCTACCTATAGGGTATTTTTTTGTATAATTATGTAACACAACTAGAGAAACATGGAGACGGAGAAAATAATGAGTAAAAAGATTTTCACAG